>JADFVC010000202.1 GCA_015222355.1 Chloroflexota bacterium
TCGGCCATTCGGAGCGCCGGCAATTACTGGATGAAACAAATCTGTTCATTAACCGGAAACTGCTCAAGACCCTGGAGGCCGGCTTGCAACCGATCTTCTGCATTGGAGAAACCCTGCATGAACGGGAAAGTGATCAGATGCTGGAAGTCCTGACTGAGCAAGTCAAGGGTGGGCTCGCCAACCTGACGGCAGAGCAGATGGAGAATGTCGTGATTGCCTATGAGCCGGTCTGGGCGATCGGCACCGGCAAAACGGCCACCGATGAGCAGGCCCAGGAAGCCCATTCGTTTATTCGCGGACTACTGCAAGGGCTCTTCAGCCAAGAAGTCGCCCTGGCGACCAGAATTCTCTATGGCGGCAGTGTCAAACCGAACAACGTCGATGGATTGATGGCGATGGACGACATCGACGGGGCACTGGTTGGCGGTGCCAGTCTGAAGGCCGAGGATTTTATCCGTCTCGTGCGGTTTGAAAAACCCTGACGACAAAGGGGCGTTCATCTCGACTTGAACGCCCCTTTTCTTACCCGATCATCTCTGCAAACCGATCAACAACCCTCCCCGCCGATCAGGGTCAGAAGTTCAGCCGTTTTATCCTGCATGAGGGCCTTATCCCCCCGGGATTCCACATTCAGCCGGATCACCGGTTCAGTATTCGATTCCCGCAGATTGAAACGCCAGTTCCCCATATCAAGGCTCAAACCATCGGTAAAATCGATACCGATCGCCAGTTTCTCATAAATGGCTCGAACCTTTTGAATCGACTGTTGGGAATCTTCGACCCGCAGATTAATCTCGCCACTGGCCGGGAACCGGGCCACGCAATCTTCTATCAAAGCGGACAGTGGTTTACCCGTGAGACTCATCAATTCAACCACCATCAACCAGGGGATCATCCCACTGTCACAATAGGCAAAATCACGGAAGTAGTGATGTGCGCTCATCTCCCCACCGTAGATGGCATCTTCCAGGCGCATCCGTTCCTTGATGAAAGCATGCCCGGTTTTACTCTGCACTGGAATTCCACCGGCCCGTTTAACGATGTCAATGGTGTTCCAGGTCAGTCGTGGGTCGTGGATAATTTTTTGTCCCGGGTGACGCTTGAGCAGAGCTTCGCTTAACAGGCCGACAATGTAATAGCCTTCGATAAAGTGCCCTTTTTCGTCAAAGAAGAAACAGCGATCGAAATCGCCGTCCCAGGCAATGCCGAGAGCGGCCTGATGTTCCAGAACAGCATTGCGGGTGATAGAGCGATTTTCCGGCAACAGGGGGTTGGGAATACCATTGGGGAACGTTCCATCCGGTTCGTGACAAATCTTCACAACCTGAACCGGCAAAAACTTTTCCAGCAGATCGATGATCGGACCGGCGCAGCCGTTGCCGGCATTTAAGACCAACTTGAAAGGCTTGAGTGCCGCGACATCCACATAAGAGAGCAGATGCTCGACATATTGATCTTTGTAGGAAGCGCTAACCTTGCTACCGACTTGACTGACGGCAGCAAAATTCCCGGCTTCCGCCAGTTCGCGGATACGTTGCAAACCAGTATCCCCGCTGATCGGTTTCGAGTCTTCACGTACCAGCTTCATCCCGTTGTAATCGATCGGATTATGACTGGCAGTGACCATGATGCCGCCATCCGTCTGTTGACTGAAAGTGGCATGATAAATCTCTTCGGTGCCACAAAGACCGATGTCGATAACATCGCTGCCGCCTTGGCAAAGACCATCCGCAAGGGAGGATGTCAACGCCTCACTGGACAAACGCACGTCGCGACCGACCACCACGGTTTTCGGTTGTAAAAATTCAGCATAAGCCCGCCCGATACGCCAGGCGATCTTTTCATTGAGCTGATCGGGAAGTCGTCCACGGATGTCGTAGGCTTTGAAACAGTTGATCTTCATGACTGCACCTCGTTCCGCCCATAAACATCCTCAAGGCGTACAATGTCATCCTCTCCCAGGTAACTCCCCGACTGTATCTCAATGATCTCCAACGGGATCTGTCCGGGGTTCTCAAGGCGATGAACTTCACCCAGGGGGATATAGGTTGATTGATTCTCAGACAACAACAGAGTTTTTTCTCCACACGTCACCTTGGCGGTTCCTTTGACCACCACCCAGTGTTCAGCCCGGTGATGATGTTTCTGCAGTGACAGTCTGGCACCTGGATTAACGGTAATGCGTTTTACCTGGAAACGTTCACCCACATCAATCCCCTCGTAAGCCCCCCAAGGGCGATTGACACGGCGGTGGAGTAATGCCTCCGTTCGCTGCTGTTGCTTGAGCTGCTGAACGATCCCCTTGACATCCTGAACTTGACCACGCTCAGCGACCAGAACCGCATCTGCCGTTTCCACGACAACCAGATCCTCGACCCCGACTGCAGCAATCAGCCGATGGCTGGCATGGAGATAGGAATTCTTGACTCCTTCTGTCAGCACATCGCCGAAGCGGACATTCCCCGATTCATCTTTGCTGTGGACCTCCCAGAGAGCAGACCAGGACCCGACATCATTCCACCCGGCAGCCAGCGGCAGCACCACCGCCCGGGAGGTTTTTTCCATCACCGCATAATCGATTGAATCTGCGGGGCAGGCGGCAAAGGCATCTTCATCGAGGCGCTGAAAATCAATGTTGGCTGTTAATGTTGCAAACGCTGCCTGACAGGCAGAATGGATATCCGGACGATGTGACTGTAATTCATCCAGGTAGCGACTGGCCTTGAACAAAAACATGCCGCTGTTCCAGTAGTACTGACCGCTGGACAGGTACTGTTCTGCTGTCGCCAGGTCCGGCTTTTCGACAAATTCTGCAACCGGATAAGCCTCTGTCGCAGCACCCGCCAATTGCTTATCGGCCCGGATATAACCGTAGCCGGTCTCCGGACTTTCAGGAACGATCCCGAAAGTCACAAGATATCCTTGCTGCGCCAGCGCGACACCATTTTCGACAACCTGCTGAAAGGCTTTGACATCACTGATCAGATGATCAGCCGGCAACACCAGTAACAGTGGATCATCCCCGGTCGCCTGCGCCTGAAGCGCGGCAACCGCGACAGCCGGGGCCGTATTGCGCCCGCAAGGTTCGAGAATGATAGCACTCGGCTGAATCTGCAGCTGGCGCAACTGCTCTGCAACCATAAACCGATGAGCATCATTACAAACAACCATGGGAGGCTCAATATCGGCAATCCCGGACAGTCGGGCGACTGTCTCCTGAAGCATCGTCTGCTCACTGGTCAGCGGCAACAATTGCTTGGGGTAGGCTTCACGTGACAACGGCCAGAGACGTGTCCCGGCACCGCCGGATAAAATGACCGGTACAAGCATATCTTCCCTCCCGAATGAAAATAACAAATATGACTGTCATCGCTTTATAAATTAACAGTCCCGACATTTCAATTCAAATGTTATACTCGGAAAATGTTTGCTGGCAAAAAGTCCCTACTTTTAGATAATTCCCGGTCTCCTAAAGGTGTGATGTTATGACTCCCGAAGAAATCATCAATGAAATGGGTCCCCTGCTCTCTCTTCCGGAATCTGTCGTTCGTATCAACGAACTGCTGGATTCCCCTCAGTCCAGTGCCAAAGATTTCGGCGAAATCATCAGCCATGATCCAGCACTCGCCGTCAGGCTGCTTAAATTGGTGAACAGCGCCCTCTACGGCTTCCCGGCGCAGATCGACACGATTTCCAGAGCCATAACCCTGATCGGCACTGAGGAACTCCGCTCCTTGGTCATGACCACCTCGGCAACCCAGGTTTTTCATGGAATTGCCTCTGACATGATAGATATGAACGTCTTTTGGCACCGTAGCGTTTACTGCGGTCTGGTGGCCAAAAAACTGGCGGTATTCAATCGTAGTGCTGCCGGCGAAGCGATGTTTTTAGTTGGCTTGTTACACAATATCGGCAGTCTGGTGCTCTTTTCCCGCCTACCTGATCAAGCTCAGCATATTCTGGCAGAGGCGGAGAGATCCGGCCGCTTCGTCTTTGAAATTGAAAAACAAAAATTGGCTTTTGACTCTGCCGAACTCGGTGCCACGTTACTGAAGCACTGGCACTTACCAAAAAAACTGTGGGAGCCGGTACGCTTTCAACATCAACCTGACGTGTCGTCAGAATACTTTCACGAAGCCCAGCTCTTGTCTTTGGCTTTAAAGATTACAAATTGTGTTGAACCTGAACTCAAAACCGAACATGTCGCGGATCTCGAAACATTGAAAGGTGCTGAGCTCAACGGTCAGGAACTGAGTGAAGAAGCCCTGGAATTGATCACCATAGCCGCTAATGCGGAAAGTTTCGAGGTATTATCTATTATCAATCCTGATGCCATGCTGATTTATTAGGGCGACAAGCCCGCAAGCTTCTGGACTGAGATCTTCATAGTCCGTCTATTCAGATTGCTTTAGAACTGTCGGCCAGAGCAATTAAGCGCTCAGCATCAAGAATCTCGATTATCTTACCCCGCACCCGAATAATTTCCTCATCGGTTAATTTACGAAAAGTCCGCGACAAAGTCTCACTGACGGTGCCCAGGTTCGAGGCCAGCTGTGCCTTGGAAAAAGGCAGCGTCACGGACACCATACGATCTCCACCGAGATCAACCAGATAACGTGCCAGCCGGGCCGGGACATCACGAAAGGTCAAGTCATCAATCTGCGTGATGAATTGCCGGAGGGATTTGGACAGACCGGCAATCAAGTTAATCGCCAGTTGTGAATGGCGATGCAACAGATCGAGAAATTCTTTTTTAGGGAAAAACAACAGGGTTGAAACTTCCAGGGTTTCGGCAAAAGCCGGATAACAGCCGTCATCAAAAATGGCCGCGTCGGCAAAGGTATTGCCGGAAGGAATGATGTGCAGGATTCTTTCTTTCCCTTCCGGGGAGAGTTTATAGACTTTCACTTTTCCGGCAGCCACAACGTAGAACCCGGCAGCCTCTTCCCCCTGCTCAAAGAGGATTTCCCCACGGTTGACCTCGCGAGCACGACATACAGACATCAGCAATTCCAGATCGTCGACCGTCAAGCCAGCAAACAAATGACACTTTTTAAGTACTTCTGTCAGATTCATAAAGCGTGCAATCATCCACTATGCAGTCCATGCCGTTTTAATAAATCATAAAATGTCGGGCGACTGACCGCTAATATCTCAGCTGCTTTTTGCACATTCCCCTGGTATTTTTCCAGAACCTGTTGCAGCAGTTCATGTTCAATTCGGTAACGCGCTTCTTTCAGGGTTATCCCCTCTAGATCAAAACCGACAGCTGGCTCTGCGGGCACTGCCGATGTACCCTTTTCGTCAGAGACAAATTCACGTTCTTCGAATCCCAAGTCCCATGGTTCAACAATAGGTGTTTCAGCCATAACGATGGCCCGTTTGATTTTATTTTCCAGTTCGCGAACATTCCCCGGCCAGTTGTGCTCGCGAATCCATTTCAGGGAGGTCGTACTGAATCCCCTCATTTTTTTACCAAACTCCTGGCTGAACCGACGGAGAAAAACATTGGCTAACAGCTCAATGTCGTCACCACGTTCACGCAAGGGCGGCAACTCTATGGTAATAACGCCGATCCGATAATAAAGGTCTTCACGAAAAGCACCTTTTTTGATCGACTCATCGATATCAATGTTCGTGGCCGCAATGATCCGCGTGTTAACGGCAATGTCTTCACGACCGCCAACCCGCTGGAGAACTTTTTCCTGGAGAAAACGGAGCATCTTCACCTGAAGCAGCGGCGCCATTTCCCCGATTTCATCGAGAAACAGAGTCCCCCCATCGGCATACTCAACCTTACCCTGAACCCTTGCCTGCGCGCCGGTAAAAGCACCCTTTTCATGCCCGAACAATTCAGATTCAAGCAGGTTTTCAGGAATAGCGCCACAATTGATGGCGATAAAATTACCCTGTTGACGAATACCACGCTGGTGAATGGCCTGGGCGACGATCTCCTTCCCGGTGCCGCTCTCACCCAGAATCAGCACCGGAACATCGATCGAGGCCACCTTTTTGATCGTGGCAAAAACCTGCTGCATCTGCGGACATTGACCAAAAATCCCGCTGTAGCCATTTTCCTGCTGTCCTGCAGAAGATTGTAATCGGCGGTTTTCCTCTTCCAATCCGGCGACATGAAAAGCCCGGGAAAGAATGACCTTCAGCTCATCCAGATGAATCGGTTTATGATAGAAATCATACGCGCCCATATCGACCGCTGTCAGGGCGTTATTATGGTCCTCATTCCCGGAGAGAACGATCACCTTACATGAAGGTTGCTGTTGCAGAATCGCTTCCAGGCAACGAAATCCCTCAGAAGCACCGTCCACATCCGGCGGGAGTCCAAGATCAAGGGTTACGACCTTCGGAGCATGCTGTTGAAAAAGCTTTAATGCTTCATCAACACTTTCTGCCAGAAGAACCTTATAGTCTTTAGCCAGGCCCCATTTCAGCTGTTTTCTGATTTCGCTACTGTCGTCTACAATCAGTAATTTTTCCAAGGCATTCACCATCGTATAAATTCTGCAATCCAGAGTATCATTTAAATTAACTGGTTATGCACTTTACTCAAGTTGGGCTCTGATTGACAGGAACTAAAACGAAACCCATAAAACTGGTTTAGCCACTGACACACACGGACA
>JADFVC010000203.1 GCA_015222355.1 Chloroflexota bacterium
ATTTTCACGCTGATAGACAAGGTCAACCAGTTCCAAGCTTAAATCATCCAGAATCGGTTGGATAAGTTCTGCGATCTGCTCGTCCAGTTGCGACACGTCAACCTCTTGGTAATAAAAAAAGCGAGCCGGGGCTCACTTTCGGGGTGTTACAACAGAAAACTAGCTATAAATAACATTCCATTTATGAAAAGGCAAGTGTAAAATCGTTTTTTCAATGGTGACGCAAAAACACCGGTTTCGTTTTTTCCGACTTTTTCTTCCGCAGGAGTTGCTCAGGAAAGTTCGGATTTTCAAGATATGTCCGACTGACCGAAAGAAAGGAATCGATTAACGCTGACTTTTCTGTTTCCAGCGCCGCTGTCGCGACTCCCATCCGTTCCAAGGTGCGTTCATAAACCAGGGGCGGTTCTGTTTCATCGGTTGCATGCAAAAGCACCAGTTCAGCGACGACCTTGATACAGATACGATGGAAATCACCGAAATAGCGATTCGACTGATCATAAAAATTGACGACCAGCCCACCTTCAAGAGTCACTGATTTCAACAAATCAGTCATTGCTTACAGGTTCCTCTTTTAATGCCTGCATCTGCTCCAGCAAATCGATCTGACTGAACAGGCCGCGCATGATTCGCACTTCACGTTCATTGAGCCCCGCACGACCGAGAATCCGGCGAAAGGCGCGTAAAATATGATCGGGATTCTGTGGATTGAGGAATCCGACCCGAGTCAAGGACTCCTGCATATGCTGAAACATCCGCTCCAGATTTTCATTGGAAGCCAACTGTTTTCGACCATGCGAAGCGCCATTCAGCTGACCTTTTGCTTTGCCGATTTCATATAAACAAAGTGCAACGGCCTGTGCCAGATTCATCGATGGTAGTTTGTCACTGGTCGGAATGGTGACAAATCGCTGGCACAGATCAAGTTCAGCAGTATGCAAGCCTTTGTCTTCTCTACCAAAAACCAACGCGACGCGGCCATCAGTGGTTGCCGGAAGCAACCATTTCGCCGCTTCATCAGGATGCAACATATCTTCCCGGTAACGTCCGAAACGCCTCGTCGTCCCGACGCTCAAGGTGCAGTCGGCAAGGGCGTCGGCGAGGCTGGTATAGATACGAGCTTCCTCCAAAACGGTGGTCGCTTTGACCGCCATCTGCCGGGCCTCATGAAGCAAATGATCCGTCTGCGGATTAACTAAACGCAGGTCAACCATCCCAAAGTTGAGCATTGCCCGACAGACGGAGCCGATATTGCGTGGTCCCCGGGGTTCAACCAGCACGATCGAAATATTTTCAATATTCAAAAAAAACTCCTCAGCGTCCCAAGTCTCCCACGGCATACTGGATCACACCCGCAGCGATGATCGCAGCGGTTTCGGTGCGAAGAATACGCGGGCCCAGACCGACAGGTAACAGGCCTCGACTTCTGGCCTCAGCAATCTCCTCTTCGGTAAAGCCCCCCTCGGGGCCGATCATCAATGCCACTCTTCCGGCAGAAAAGCCATTCAACGCTTCAGCCAACGGCCAAGTCCCTGCTCCTTCGTAACAAACCAGTGATAATTCAGCATCAGCGCAATGATTGAGAGCTTCCGACCAGGAAAGAACCGGGCTGAGTTCAGGGATCTCTGCCCGCCGACACTGTCGTGCCGCTCGCAAGACCACAACGGGCCAGCGATGAGATTTTTTCTGTCCGGCATCACGTTCTGCCAAAGTCGCAGAGTGGATTGAAACATAAGGTGCAATG
>JADFVC010000204.1 GCA_015222355.1 Chloroflexota bacterium
AGCCTCCCGGCAGACAACAGTTCCGCACAATTTTATTGTCATCACCATAAAGAAATAGATATTATTGTGTTCTGCTGACTGACAACCTTTGATGGTCTCGCAAAAAAGAATACGATTCGGAGAACTGAAACAATGAGCCAGATCCGGCTACTGATTGTTGATGATGAATCTTCCATTCGGGAAAGCCTGGCCGAGTTTCTGCGCGATTTCAACATCGCTGTCGACTCCGCGAGCGATGCCGAGGCGGCTTTGGACATCATGGCCAAAAAACAGTTTGATGTCCTGCTCGCAGATTTGCGTTTACCCGGAATGGCCGGCGATCTTATGATCACCAGGGCTCATCGGCTGCAACCGCAGATGCGCTTCTTGATCCACACGGGATCGATTGATTACCGGCTGTCTGAAGAATTGATTGCTCTCGGGTTAACTCCGGAAGATATCATTCTGAAACCCCTCTCCGACCTGACTGTCCTGCTTAACAAAATACAATCAAAATTCAAACAATCGTCCTGTTAATGACATTGCCGACAATCATCTCGACACCATGACAAACCAACAAGGAGTAACACATGAGCGCACAACCGATCGTTCGCATGCAAACCAGCATGGGACAGTTGACCATCGAACTTGATGCTGAAAACGCCCCGATCAGCACGGAAAACTTTTTGACCTATGTCCGCGACGGCTATTATGATCAGACGATTTTTCACCGCGTGATCCCAAATTTCATGATTCAAGGGGGAGGGTTCACCCCTGAAATGGCCCAGAAAAAAACCCGGGGCGAGATCAAAAACGAAGCGGGCAATGGCCTGCTGAACCTACGCGGAACTCTTGCCATGGCACGCACCCAGGATGTCGACAGTGCCACCAGCCAGTTTTTTATCAGCCTGGCCGACAATGATTTCCTGAACCACAAGGGAACGACTCCAAACGCTTACGGTTACGCCGTATTTGCACGGGTAACGGAAGGGATGGAGGTGGTCGATGCCATCGCTAAAGTCAGCACCGGAAATCAGGGACATCATCAGGATGTCCCTAAAGAGGCGGTCATCATTGAAAGTATAACCATCGAAGAATAAGCTGTTGGCGGAGGAGCGACATCGGGTTTCTCCTCCGCTGCAGTTCTCATTCGACAGAGATCCACTGAAAGCCACCAGCTGTTCCTCCGGCTACGCTTTTCACTGCCACAAACAACTGCCTCATGCTATAACCCGCCTGAATCCCATTTATCAGAAATTGCCATGAGCCTACTGACACTTTTCGGAATTGCCATTGCCTTGGCAATGGATGCTTTTGCCGTTGCTCTCGGTGCCGGACTGATGTTGCCCAAGCTGACCGGGCGGCACCTGTTCCGTTTCGGTTTTCATTTCGGGCTCTTTCAGGCGCTGATGCCGGTTCTCGGCTGGCTGGCTGGAACCAGCGTGCGCGAACATATTGAAAGCTTCGATCACTGGCTGGCTTTCGGCCTGCTGACCGCAGTCGGGGGAAAAATGCTCTGGGAAGCCTGCCAGGGGGATGACGAAACGCTCCGGAAAGGAGATCCAACCAGAGGACTGTCATTGGTCATGCTTTCTATCGCGACCAGCATTGATGCTTTGGCCGTCGGACTCAGCTTGGCGGTTCTAGGGGTCACCATCTGGACCCCGGCCCTGGTCATCGGCCTGACCGCCGGGATTCTGACTGTTTTCGGCATGCTGTTCGGCAGACGGATCGGCAGGGCATGGGGGCCCAGGGTTGAAATTCTCGGCGGGCTGATTTTACTCGGCATCGGTATTAAAATCCTGTTTGAACACACCCTGTTGCAGTAACAGAAGGATAACTGCTTGATGACGACACACAAAAACAGCAACCGGCTGCCAGCAGAGTGGGAACCACAAGATGGTGTCCTGCTCGCCTGGCCGCACGCCGATTCCGACTGGCAACCGCTGCTGCCGGAAATTATTCCAGTTTATATTGAACTGATAAAGCAGATCAGCCGTTTTGAACAGGTGTTGCTCGCCTCTCCTGAACCCGACACGGTCAAAGAGACACTACAAAATGCCACAGTTGACTTGAGCCGCATCCAATTTTATGAAATCCCCTGCAACGATACCTGGACGCGGGATTTCGGACCGATCTCTATCTATCGCGATGGCCAACCACAACTCATCGACTTCGGTTTTAACGGCTGGGGGCTCAAATTCGCGGCAGATCAGGACAATCAGATCACCCGTCGGCTGCATGCTGCCGGGGCTTTTGCGGCCACACCCAGACAAACCAGTGGCCTGATCCTGGAGGGGGGCAGCATTGAAAGTGACGGCGCAGGGACGATTCTAACGCCCAGCGAATGCCTGCTCAACTCGAACCGCAACCCGCATCTGGGTAAGGAGCAGCTTGAGGCCGCTTTGCAGGAATTGCTCGGCGGCGAACATTTCCTCTGGCTCGACCATGGCTATCTGGCCGGGGACGATACCGATTCGCATATCGACACCCTGGCGCGGCTCTGCCCGAACGGCACCATCGCCTATGTGCGTTGCGACGACCCGCAAGACGAGCACTACCCGGCTCTGCAACGAATGGAGTCTCAACTCAGGTCGTTTCGTACCCGTTCCGGCCGCCCCTTTCGGCTCATCCCGCTCCCCTGGCCCAAGGCCCGCCATAACGAAGAGGATAGGCGACTTCCAGCAACCTACGCCAATTTCCTGATCATCAACCGGGCGGTGCTGGTGCCGATCTACAACGAGCCGGCTGACGCGGCGGCGCTGACAGCCATCGGCGCAGTTTTCCCCGGCCGCGAGATTGTCGGCATCGATTGTCGACCGGTTATCCGGCAACATGGTTCACTGCACTGCATCAGCATGCAGATTCCTCAAGGAGTTCTGCTATGAGCATTCTCAAAGTCGGCCTGATCCAGCAAAGCTGCAGCGGCAACCGTCCTGTCAACATCGAAAAAAGCGTTGCGGGAATTCGCCGGGCGGCAGAGCAGGGCGCGGAACTGGTCGTGCTGCAGGAGCTGCACACCGGTCTCTATTTCTGCCAGACCGAAGCCACCGCGGCCTTCGATCTGGCCGAACCGATACCCGGCCCCTCAAGCGTTGAATTCGGTGCCCTGGCCAAAGAGCTGGGGATTGTTCTGGTCGCCTCCCTATTCGAAAAACGCGCAGCTGGGCTCTACCACAACACTGCCGTGGTTCTGGAAAAGGATGGCTCAATTGCCGGAACGTACCGCAAGATGCACATCCCGGACGATCCCGGCTATTACGAGAAGTTTTACTTCACCCCGGGCGACCAGAACTTTGAACCGATCCAGACTTCGGTTGGTAAACTGGGCGTGCTGGTCTGCTGGGATCAGTGGTACCCGGAAGCGGCACGGCTGATGGTGCTGTCCGGAGCCGAGCTGTTGATCTACCCGACGGCGATCGGCTACGACCCGAACGACTGCGCCGAAGAGCAACAGCGCCAGTACGAGGCCTGGGTCACGGTGCAACGCGGCCATGCCGTTGCCAACGGAACCCCGGTGATAACCGTCAACCGAGTCGGTTTCGAAGGCGATCCCAGCGGGACAACGGCCGGGAT
>JADFVC010000205.1 GCA_015222355.1 Chloroflexota bacterium
AACAGCGGCTGAGCAGGTTCACCTCGGTTGCGGTTGCGTTTTCCGGGGGCGTCGACTCCACCCTGCTGCTCAAGGTTGCTTGTGACCTCCTGGGAGCAGAACAGGTTCTGGCGCTGACGGCAAAATCAGCGCTACACCCGAACTTTGAATCTTCCCAAAGTGAGGAACTGGCACGGGAGATCGGGGTAAAACAACTGCTGATTGACTGCCATGAGCTGCGACTCCCGGCGTTTCAAGAAAACGGCCCGCAGCGCTGTTATCACTGCAAACGGCTCCTCTTCAAGGTTTTTTTGGAACGTGCTGAGCAAGAGGGTTTTGCAACGGTTCTCGACGGCTCGAACCTGGATGACTTGACGGACTATCGCCCGGGACAAAAGGCCCTTAAAGATTTGCAGATTTGTTCACCGCTGCTGGAAGCAGCACTGAACAAAGCGGAGATTCGGCAACTGAGCAAACAACTCGGGTTGCCGACGTGGGACAAACAGGCTTTCGCCTGCCTGGCTTCCCGTTTTCCATACGGAACCAGGATTACCGCCAAGCGGTTACAGCAGGTTGAACGTTGTGAAAACTGGCTACGGGAGCGGGGGTTCAGTAATTACCGGGTTCGCTTCCACGGACAACTTGCCCGCATCGAGCTTGTCCCGGAGGAATTTTCCAGGATTCTGGGGCAAGATTTGCGCCGGCAGCTCATCGCTGAATGCCAGACCGCCGGGTTTACCTATGTGACCCTCGACCTACAGGGTTACCGAAGCGGCAGCATGAACGAACTTCTGGACATTACGGAGTAAACCACAAACCGCACTTGTGGCGGTTACCAGGGAGGAGAGATGCCGAAAAGTAGTGCTTTATTTGCTGTTTGCTTTGTTGCCGGCCTGCTCGCTGCCCTGGTCAGCAGCCTGGCCCTCTGGGCTTGCGGCGAATGGGGCATCAGCACCCTGATCGGGGTGAAGATTGCTCCACAACTTAAAGAATCCTGGCTTTATCCACGTTTAATCTTTGGTGGACTTTGGGGGCTCGGTTATTTCTTCACCGTCGGAATCCCCCGCCACCGGCGACATTGGGCCCGCAAGGGTCTCTGGTTCAGCCTGATCCCGTCAGCAGTCGCACTTTTTTACCTTTATCCATACGTTGAACACAAAGGCCTGGGCGGCTTCGACCTGGGCATATTGACACCGCTTCTGGTGGTTGTCATCAACCTGATCTGGGGAATGTTCACCGGATTTTTTGCCCGCCTGTTCTGGGGACGTTGATCATTTTGCGGCGCTATCTGCTGCTACTCTCCCTCTTGCTGCTGTTTCTGGCACCGGCTGAGGCCGCAGAACAGTGTGGAAAAGTCAGCTGGATTTACGATGGCGACACCTTGAGGGTTGAAAATATCGGCAAGGTCCGACTACTCGGCATCGACACCCCGGAGACAGAGGACTCTTCGCGTGACCGCTACTATCTGAAAGCCTTCGGAATCCCGCCGAAACAGCTGCGACAGATCGCCCGGCAAGCCAAACAGTTCAACATCAGGCAGGTGAAAGGCAAGAGAGTCTGCCTTGAGTTCGACCAACAGACTGAAGATAGGTACGGCCGCAGGCTTGCGTATCTTCAGCTTCCCGATGGCCGATCACTCAATCGACTCTTGCTCGAAAAAGGGCTGGCCAGCGTTTTCCGACGCTACCCTTTCCGCAACAAAGAGGATTTTCTCACCGCAGAAAAAAACGCTCGCGGAGCACAACTGGGGCTCTGGCAGCCATAAAGCCCTTGTCACAACCTGTCAGTTTCTGGTAATCCAGCAGTACCAATCTCAGGAGTGCCCCATGGACAGCTTCATTCATTTTCAACAGATCTTCGATCAGACATTTGCCGGGATCAGTCTCTTCCGTATGATCAGCGTGTTGGGGATCCTTTTTCTGGCGCTGTTACTGAAAAAGATCCTTGCCCACCTGTTCACCAAAACAATCTTCAAGGCTGCCCAAAAAACCTCCAGCAGGATGGATGACATCCTGCTGAAAAACCTTAACAAACCGGCGGAATTCCTGGTTTTGGTCCTCGGCTGTTACCTCTCGGTCGAAATCCTGCAATTACCGACAGAGCCGACAAATGTCGACAAACTCGCCCGGAACGCCCTACAGGTGCTTTTGACTTTCAACCTGGCCTGGTTCTGTTACAACACGGTGTCTCTGCTGGAACATTGGCTGGGGCACTGGGCCAGACGCACCGAATCGACCCTCGACGATCATCTGGTCCCTTTCATTCGCAAAACCCTGCGGGTGTTTATCGTCTTCATGGCCATCCTGATGCTGGTGCAAAACCTCGGCTATTCTATCTCCGGGCTACTCGCCTCACTGGGGCTCGGCGGGCTGGCGGTCGCTCTGGCAGCCAAAGACAGCCTGTCGAATATTTTCGGCTCGATTATGATTCTGCTCGATCGCCCCTTTACCATCGGTGACTGGATCAAGGCGGATGACCTGGAGGGCACGGTCGAGGAGATCGGCTTCCGCTCAACCCGGATCCGCACCTTTGCCAAAACCCTGATCACCATACCCAACAGCACCCTGATGAACATGTCGATCGACAATTTCAGCCGCATGCCGAAACGGCGCATCAAGCTGACCATCGGTATCACCTACGACACCAATCCGCGACAGATGCGTCAGGCGGTCGCTGCGCTCAAACAGATGCTGCGCGAACACCCGGCAATCGACCAGGATTTTTTTCTGGTCAACTTTACCAACTTCGGAGCCTCCTCTCTCGACATCATGGTCTATTGCTTTACCACCAGTACCATCTGGGGAGAATACCTTGATGCCCGGGAAGATGTTTGCCTGAAAATCATGGAAACTCTGGGACAACTCGGGCTGGAAATCGCCTTTCCCAGCCAAACGGTTTATCTGCCCGGTCTTGAAAAAAAAACCGGGGACACTGATCTCGAAAACGTTCGTTAACTCATTGTTTCACAGGTCTGACAGCTCGAAACCCCCAGGAGAGAGAATATGACAGCCCATGTCTGGTTCGCGGTTCTACGCGCCGGAAACCGGGAATCCGGTTAT
>JADFVC010000206.1 GCA_015222355.1 Chloroflexota bacterium
CCAGTTGGATGACATTGAGACGATAAAAAAGATCGCTACGGAAGAGGTGATTGCTGACGGCCTCGCTCAGGTTTTGGTGGCTGGAGGCCAGTACGCGCACATCGCAGGCAATCTCTTGAGTGCTGCCGAGCGGTCGCACTTTGTGATCCTCCAGAACGCGCAACAACTTCGGCTGCAGAGCCAGCGGTAATTCGGCAATTTCGTCGAGCAGCAGAGTGCCGCCATCGGCTTCGAGGAACAGCCCTTTGCGATTTTCCCGAGCATCGGTGAAGGCACCGCGGACATGGCCGAACAGCTCACTTTCCAGCAGGTTTCCCGGCAGGGCCGCACAGTTGATGGCGATAAAGGGCCCTTCCCTCCGCGTGCTTTGTCGATGCAGGGCCCGGGCGACCAGTTCCTTGCCGGTGCCGCTTTCGCCACTGATCAGCACCGAAGTGTTCAGGTCCGCAATGCGCAGGATCTGTTCCTTGACCTGCTGTAGCACGGCACTTTCTCCCAGCAGTTCATCGTCCGGTTGCTGGCGGCGGATCTGATCTTTCAGCAGGCGGACTTTTTTCTGCAGGTGGCGATGTTGCAGGGCGCGGTTGAGGGTGATGCTGAGCAGGTCGAGGTCGACCGGTTTGGTAACGAAATCGTAGGCACCGGCACGCAGGGCGGCGATGGCTGTTTCCAGGCTGCCGAAGGCGGTCATGATGACGACCGGCAGATCGGGACGGTTCTCTTTCAACTCGGCACAAAAGTCGATACCGCTGGTGCCCGGCATGTTCAGGTCGGTCAACACCACGTCCACCTCTTCCCGGTGGAGCAGCTCGCGTGCCTGATCGACCTTTAATACACTCGAAACCTGGTGCTTGCGGCGGCTCAGGTCTTCGACCAGTAGCTCACAAAGGGCCTGATCATCATCAATGACCAGGATCCGTCCCGGCAGGTTGTTCCTGGTCATGTCTCTGCTCCGTGACTGCTGTGGGGCAAATAAACGCTGAAACAGCTTCCTTCTCCGAGAGTGCTTTCAACGCTGATCCAGCCCTCATGCTCTTCAATAATGCCGTAGGCAATCGATAGACCAAGTCCCGTGCCCTGGCCAATCTCCTTGGTGGTGAAGAAGGGGTCGAAAATATGGCGGAGATGCTCGGGATCGATGCCGCTCCCCTGGTCACGAACCTGCAAGCAGCACCAGAGCTGCCCGTCATCGACAATATTGTCCGGCACCTCGATCCCGGCCGGCGTGCTACAGATCAGCTCAAGGATACCCCCTTCAGGCATCGCCTGGATGCTGTTCAAGGCCAGGTTGAGGAAGACCTGTTGTAACTGCCCCGGATCGGCATTGACGTAAAGCGGCCGGGCAGATTCCGTTAACTTGAGTTCGATCCTTCTCTCGCGGGTACTCGGTTCGAGGAGCGGCAAGACCCCACGTAGGACAGCATTAAGTTCCACCTGCTGTTTCCGGGCTTCGCCGCGCCGGGCAAAGCTGAGCAGCTGACGTATGATGCCGGTCATCCGGTCAGCCTGTTCGCCGATAATTTTTGCCGAGCGGGCGATATCTTCCGGCTCCAGACCGGCACTGCCGATCAACTTGGCGCGCCCGGCGATGACGTTGAGTGGGGTTCCCAGTTCGTGGGCTATCCCGGCGGAAAGTTTGCCGAGGGTGGCCAACCGCTCGGTGTGCCGCAACTTTTCCAGCGCTTCAAGCTTTGCCGTATTGGCCGCCTGCTCCGCTTCACGAGCTTCGGCAAGTTGACCCCGCATCCGCTCGATCGTATCGGCCAACTCAGCCAGTTCATCGGTGCCGGAAAGGTTGAGACTGGTTTCGAAATCGCCGGTGCCGATTCGCTCCGCCTGGTCACGCAACCGGCGCATCGGTTTATTGATCCAGAAACTGCCGAGCCCGCCGACCAGCAGCAAGCTGGAAACAACCATGGCCCCAACAACCATGGCCGAACGACGCAAGCTTTCCTGGACGTAATCGTGCATTTCATCCATCGATTCAGACAGCTCGATGGCACCAATACGCCCTCCGACGGTCAGGAGTGGCAGGTAGGTGAGGAGAAAATCCCGACCGTCCGGTGATCCGGCCAGCAGCGCGACTGTTTCTTCATCGAGCAGGTCGTCGAGTTGATCGACGGGAACGCGCGGCTGGAATTTGGGTGGTGGCTCACCGTCGATCCAGACCCAGCGGACCAGCACCTGTTCGTAACCCTGGTTGGCCCGGCTCAGAAAGCCGATGGCCTCGTCCGCACCCCGTTGCTCCCAGATTTCCGCCACCATGAACCGCAGGCTCTCACCGAGGTGGCGAGCTTCACGGCTGAGATTTTTCTTCAGCAGCTGTCGCTCCCGCTGGATTGAGTAGTAACTGTAGACCGAAAAGATCAGGGCGACCCCGAGCAGAACGGTAATGGCGATTTTCAGCGTCAGGCGCATGAATGATTATCCGAAACTCTGGCAAATGCCGCTATTGGCAAAACATCGCTTATCCTGCTTTGCCACGGCCCGCGTGTCAAGCCGCAGAAGTTTTGCGCCGGGGCCAGTTGAACAGGGCCAGACCGGCAAAGATAAAAACCATGCCGTGGAGATGGTAATCCTGGAAAGTCTCACCGAGGAACAGGACCGCCATTAACGAAGCGAACAGGGGAATCAGGTTGATATAGAGACCGGCCCGGTTGGCACCGACCTGTTCGATCCCGCGATTCCAGCAGAGATAAGCGAGAATCGACGGGCAGAGTCCGACATAGAGCAGGCTGAGGATGACCGGTCGGGTCAATTGTAATGCCGGGGTGCCGGTCAATTCCCAGAGGTAGAGGGGGAAGAGGGTGACAACCCCGACAGCAAAGGTCGCGGTGAGGAAACTTAAGGGGTGAATTTGTGGACGCTTGCGCAACATCACGGAATAGAGCGCATAGAGGCAGATGGCCAGCAGCATCAACAGGTCGCCAGTGACAAAACTGAGCTGTTGCAGCCATTGCCAGTCACCACGCACGACAATGAAACCGGCACCGAGGATGCAGAGCAACACGGCAAACAATTGCCTCCGGCTGACCCGCTCGCGAAAGAACAAAAAACTGAGCAGGACGATGACTGCCGGCATCACCGACTGTGTCAGGGCAATATTGAGTGCCGTGGTGGTGTGGGCAGCAGTATAGAGCAGGGTATTGAAAGAGGCAATGCCGAGCAGGCCGATCAGAACGATGATTTTCCAACTCCGACAGATTGTCGGCCAGTCTTTGCGCACTTGTTTCCAGGTGAAGGGGAGCAGCATCCCCAGTGCGATAGCCCAACGCCAGAACGACATGGCCACCGGTGGAATCAGCTCGGCCATCCCGCGGGCCAGCACCGAGTTTCCGGCCCAGAACAACGGCGGTAAAATTAACAGCAGGTAAGCCCAACGTTTTGCATCTGTGCCCATTTTTTCCTCAATCTGCCATCATGCGTGAGAGCAGCACCGGAACGGCGGTTTCAACCCGTAGAATACGTTCTCCGAGGGAGATCGCGGTAAAACCGCATTCCTGCAGTTTCTCAATTTCGTAGGGGATAAATCCTCCTTCCGGACCGATTGCCAAAGTGATTGATTCGCCGGGTTGAAATGCCTCGCCCGGCTCGGCGACCGGGTGGGCGACCAGCGCCCTGGTGTCTTTAGCCAAATCCGGCAACTCATCTTCAACAAAGGGTTTGAAGCGCTGGCGCAGGTGAACGTGTGGCAGAATCGTATCACGTGCCTGTTCCAGTCCGAGCAGCAATTGCTCATCCAGTTTTTCTGCCCGTAACAGCGGGCTGCCCCAGAAACTCTTCTCCACCCGGTAGCTGTTAATCAGGTAGAGCTGCTTGACTCCGAGGGAACTGATCGATTGTAAGATCCGCTTGAGCATCTTTGGCCGCGGCAGGGCCAGGAGCAGGGTGACCGCCAAGGGTGGTGGCGGGTGCTGGGTCAATTCTATCCGTAGCTCAAGCGATTCCGCATCGATCCTGGTGACCAGTCCTTCTCCCAGCTTCCCGTTGAGTTTTCCAACCCGTAAGCGTTTGCCCACTTCAACCTGCTGAGTGGACAACAGATGTTGTCGCCGTCGGTCCGTCAGCTTGACTCGATCTTCAGTGAAAAAATCGTCGTTGTGGAGCAGGATCAGGTTCATGGCGTGCAGTCTAGCCAGTTTGACCTGACATCGGAAGGGGAAAATGTTGCTCACGGGAGTTTCTCCGGGAGAGGAGGACTGTACTTGTATCAA
>JADFVC010000207.1 GCA_015222355.1 Chloroflexota bacterium
ATCAAATGAAACCAGACCAACTTGCTCTATTGCTAATCACAAATGTTATTGGGCGACTTATCGGCAGTGGTTCTTACCATATTTATCGTGGCATACTCAGCATGGACGGGCAAGACATGCTTAAAGTATGGCATTGCGCACAGAAAACAATGTTGGAACGAGGATACTGTAACGAAGAAGGAGTAGCCAAAGACAACCGTTGGATTATGAAACAAATTGAAGGTGCAGGGTAAAAGCGACCTGAAATTCCGGGGACATAAAGAATTCCGAAGGGTCAACAAGGGGTCTACCATCGGATTTCGCAGATGGCGGGGCGCCCCTTGATCTGGTAATCTTTTCTTGAAGGGGCCAGAAGGGGTCAAGTCTCCGTTTGACTCTTTTGCTTTTTCCGCTGCGCTTATAGACCAGTCGGTGATGCGATGCATTGGCCAGGAGAATGGCATGAAGAGACCTGAAGATATTATTCCAACGTTTCCCGAATGGCCTCGTCAGTGGATGGGCCTTCAGGAGGATGTGCCATACGGTCAGGGGCTTATCAAGGTAATGCGTCCCTTCGTTGAACATCTCATCGCCAGTGGATTGAAGGACAAAACCATTCGCAACCACATGGAGAATCTCTGGTTGCTCGGCGGGGAGATCATTCGTGATGTCAGTATGTATGATGAATACGATGTCCCGCCAGACCAGAAACTGAGGGAATCCGTCGGGTCCGACGGAGGCCCGTACTGCCGGCATTTGGATACCGAATCAGAAATGAGGTCATTCGATACAACGTGCCGGAAGCTTCACAAATTTTTCGAATCGAACATTTGATGGCGTCGCAAAAAGTCCGCCCTACGGCGTTACGGTGTTTTTTCAGGACCTCGACATACCCTATGTATGCCTTCGCCCCTGAAAAAACACCAGGCCTTGTAGGACGAAATTTTTGCTTATCCATCCCATGATTTTTTTTGCGAGTGCATCAACATTTAAGAGGGGGACATGTCATGCAGCCAACTGCAGCCCAGTTGTTACAGAGCAGGTTCGGTTTTTCTACCTTTCGCCCCGGTCAACAGCAGGTGATCGATTGCCTGCTGGCCGGACGTTCGTCTCTGGCGGTGTTCCCCACCGGCGGTGGGAAAAGTCTCTGTTATCAGCTGCCGGCGCTGCTGCTGGATGGTTTGACACTGGTGATTTCACCGTTGATCGCCCTGATGAAGGATCAGGTTGACGTTCTACAGCGCGGTGGCGTGGCGGCGGCGCGACTCGATTCCAGTGTGGCTTATGACGAGGTGCAGGGCATCTACCGCGGCATGGCCGACGGCAGTCTGAAGATTCTCTACATCGCCCCGGAGCGACTGGCCAATGAGCGTTTTCTGCAGCGGCTGCGGCGGGTGTCGATTGCCCTGCTGGCAGTGGATGAGGCCCATTGTATTTCTGAATGGGGACATAACTTTCGCCCCGATTATCTGAAAATCGCCCGGCTGGCTGCTGAATTGCGGGTGGGGCGGGTGCTGGCTTTGACCGCGACGGCAACCCCGCAGGTGGCGGACGATATCCGGCGGGTTTTCAGCATTGCGGATGCCGATCAGGTGATAACGGGATTTCATCGCCCCAATCTGCTGTTGAAGATCATCCCCTGTACAGCGCAGCAGCGGTCGCAGCTGCTGTTGCAACGACTGCAAAGCTTGCCGCCCGGACCGAGCATCGTCTATGTCACCCTGCAGCGCACCGCCGAGGAGGTGAGCGCTCTGCTGTGCCGCGAGGGGTTGCGTGCTCAGGCTTATCACGCCGGGCTGAAAAATGAGCAGCGCAGTGCGGTGCAGGACGCTTTTATGCGCGGTGACAGCGGGATTATCGTCGCCACCATCGCTTTCGGCATGGGGATCGACAAGGCTGATATCCGCACCATCATCCACTACAACCTGCCAAAAACTATCGAAAACTATATGCAGGAGATCGGCCGGGCCGGTCGCGACGGCAACCGATCGTACTGTGAAATGCTGGCCTGTGCTGACGATTGCACGGTGCTGGCGAACTTCACCTACGGCGATACTCCCTCCCGGGAAGCGCTGCACGGTTTGATCACTCACCTGCTCAGTCAGGGGCAACAGTTTAATGTGTCGCGCTATGAGTTGTCGGCCCTCTACGATATCCGGCCGCTGGTGGTGGCCACCGTCTTGACCTACCTGGAACTGAACGGCACCCTGGAGGCCACCGGCCCCTTTTATGAGGGCTACAAGTTTCAGTGTAACCGGCCGCAACAGGCGATTTGCGCTGACTACAGCGAAGAGCGGGCCAGCTTTTTAGCGGCGCTGTTCGCCAGTGCCAAGCCGGGGCGGGTCTGGAATCATCTGCTCCCTGCCGAAGCGGCCCTGACCCTGCAGCAGCCCCGCGAGCGGATCACTGCGGCGCTCACCTATCTGGAGGAGCGGGGCGATCTGACCTTGCAGAGTGCCGGACTGCGCTATGGGTACCGCCTGGCGCAGCGGTCTGCCGATCCGGCGGGGCTGATCGCTTCCATGGTCGAGGCCTTCAGTCATCAGGAAGTACAGTCCCTGCAACGGTTGGATGGGGTACTTGCCCTGATCCGGGATAGCGGCTGTGTGGTGCGCCACCTGCTGCGTTATTTCGGCGAAGAGCTGGCTGAGGACTGTGGGCAGTGCAGCAGCTGCCGGGAACAGACAACCCGTCCGCTGGCCGCCGTTACGCCTCCCGAATTGTCGAGTGAAGAGTTGACCTTGATCCGGCAACTGCAGGCTGAGCAGCACAGTGCGCTGGAACACCCGCGCCAGTTGACCCGTTTTTTGTGCGGCATCACCAGCCCCGCAGCTAGCAAGGCCCGTTTGACACGTCATCCCCGGTTCGGCTGCTTGGCCGGATTTCCGTTTGCTGAAGTGCTCGCACAGGTCGCACCGCTGTGATGGGGGAGCAATTTTTCGACCGCCTCCCAGTTTAAGGACTTTTGTACGCTGGGAGTAAAGCCGGGACTGTCCCCAGTACCATCGGGCGCTGTCCCGGCTTTACGGTTATGAAACTGTGGTGGTTCGCATCGCAAAAGCCTGGGACAGCCCCCACCCTTCGCCTTCGCTCA
>JADFVC010000208.1 GCA_015222355.1 Chloroflexota bacterium
CGCCTGGTCCACAAAAACTGATACTTTGAAAATAACAAAGGGGCTTAAAAAGCCCCTTTGTCTTGCTATGCTGCTGAGCAACGTTTAGTCAAGAGTGTTCACCAGCTTGGTCAGGCGGGCAATTTTACGGCTGGCAGTTACTTTGTGAATCACCCCTTTGGTGGCTGTTTTGTCGATGTAGGGGATGACTTTTTTCAATGTGTCCCGTGCTGCATCTTTTTCGCCGGCTGTGACGGCTTTACGCACCTGCTTGACCAGATTACGCATGGTGGAGCGAATATGAGTATTGCGAGCTCTGCGGACCGCATTTTGCTTATTACGCTTTACTGCCGACTTATGATTGGCCACGTTATTTTCTCCTTGATTTGTTTATAAACAGACTGACAAAGTGTCGGGATAATAGTTGTGCCATCATGTTCTGTCAAGTTAGAAATCGATAATTTCATATAAATTTTATCGTAGCTTCAATCGGTTAACAATTTTAATCCTGGGATTAAGTTTCTTAAATGTCATCGCAGAAAAAAATCGCAGTCGCAACCATGGTGATGGCTTTTGCAACATCACTCAGTCGGGTTGCGGGACTGATCCGAGACGTGATCGTCGCCCGTCTTTTTGGGGCGGGGTTTGTCACGGATGCTTTTTTTATGGCATTTACGATCCCCAACCTGTTGCGACGTTTTTTCGGTGAAGGATCGCTGACCGCGGCATTTGTGCCTATTTTTTCTGAAGTTTTCCATCAGCGTGGTGAAGCTGAAGCGCAACGACTGGCAAATCGCTGTATCTCTCTGTTGCTCCTGGTCATGCTGATTGTTGTAAGTCTCGGGATGCTCTGTTCCCCCTGGATTGTCCAGGGGATCGGCTATGGTTTCGGCGCAGTCGAAGGGAAACTGGAACTGACCAATCAATTGAATCGATTGATGTTCCCCTATATCGGTTTCGTTTCATTGCTGGCTCTGGTCACCGGGATTCTCAATGTCCGGGGGCATTTTTTTCTCCCCTCCTTATCCCCACTTTTCCTCAACCTGACAATGATTCTCAGTGCCCTGTTGCTGGGTCAGCTTTTCGATCAGCCAATATTTGCCTTGGCCGTTGGTGTCCTGGCGGGTGGCCTGGTGCAGTTGCTGGTGCAGTTCCCGGCACTGTTGAAGTATCGTATTCGTTTCCGGCTGGATTTTAATTTTCGCGGTGACAGCCAACTGCGCAGGATTATGACCTTGATGTTGCCCGGTATCGTTGGTGTTGCTATCTATCAGATCAACATCATTGTCACGCGGCTTCTGGCCTCTTTTTTGCCCGAGGGAAGTGTTTCTTATCTTTATTACGGACAGCGATTGTTTGAATTTCCGCAGGGTATTTTTATCGTCTCACTGGCCCAGGCAGCATTGCCTATGATGAGTCAGCAGGCAGCCGAGAAGGACCATCGTGGGTTGCGACAGTCTTTGGTTTTTGCCCTGACATTGATCAGTATTTTTACCCTGCCGGCCATTCTTGGTCTTATTCTTTGTGCCACGCCGATTTATTCGTTGTTTTTTCATGGTGGGGAATTTGATCAACAGGCCCTGAAAAATACGGCTCTGGCATTGATCTGTTATGCCCCCGGCCTCCTCTTCGTCGGTTACAGCCGAATTGCTTCGCAAACCTTTTATGCCCTTAAAGACACCCGAACACCGGTTATTGTCTCTTTCTGGACACTGCTGGTCAACTTCTTTGCCGCTCTGCTGTTGATGCGGTTTTATCAGCATCTGGGATTGGCCAGTGCGCTGACAATTTCATCATTTTTTAATGCTGCCGCACTGCTTTGGCTGTTGAGACGTAAAGTCGGGCCATTGTTCCAGAAAGCGCTCTGGATGCCTTTATTGAAATCGCTCCCGGGTTGCCTGTTGATGGTTTTTGTTGTCAGCATTATTTTGAGCGGTGCGGACTGGCAACAAACGGGTGAGACCCTCTGGAAGGCCGCTGTGCTTTTTGCCGCAGTTGTCGCTGGTGTTTTGACTTACCTGGGTTGCTGTCTGGTCTGCGGAATCGATGAGGTTCGTCAGGGCTGGCAGTTGTTACGCGGCCGTCATGCTGGTTAATCCTGATGAAAGTAACCGGAGTTACCGCTCAATACGCTGCTCGGGTTTTTGCCGGGGATTGGCTGCTTGATTTTGCCGCAGCCATTCCCCGGATCAAAAACGACCGATGTGAATTTCGCCCCGTTGTATTTTCTTTTCCAGCCAGTTTTGCAATGTCCCTTTAAAAATGTTTCTGGTGGCCGGCGTTAACAGGCAGAAGCCGATCAGGTCAGTGCAGAAGCCGGGAGTCAGTAACAGCAGACCGCCGGCAAGGATCATTGCACCGTCAATCATTTCTGCGGCGGGGACACGACCCTCGTTTAAATCTCGTTGAATTCTATTAATCAGGCTGAGTCCTTGGCTTTTTGCCAGGTAGGCACCGGCAACTCCGGTGATAAATATTAAGGTGACGGTGGCGCCAACACCAATCTGTCGACCGGCTTCAATGAGTACATATAACTCAATTATCGGCACCAGAGTGAAGAGAATCAGAAGTTTTATAAACATGTTCTAGGTACTTTCATAATAAAATACAAATTAAAAAAATTCGCTATCTGGTATTCGTCATATTTAAACGACTTGAAATCGTAAGTATCTGAAATAACATGATAAACTCCAGTGCCTAAAAAGTAAGCAAGTAGCAGGGGAGTGCGGACTTTACTGCCCTTGAACTTTTCTTAACAGGGTTATGAACAAGTTATGCACAGTTTTTGTGGAAGATCCCCAAAACTGATTGTTTTTCGGCAACTTCAAGATTCGTCACCTTATTACAGGTTATTTTCTGAGTCAATTTCAGCAATGAGCTGAGTGGTTTTTTTTCTGAGCAGGTCTTCACTGTCGAGA
>JADFVC010000209.1 GCA_015222355.1 Chloroflexota bacterium
GGGAAAAAGAGCTTGACAGTATTTTTGCAAAGCTGATATATCTTAGGCCGTTTTTACGAGGTCATAAATTTACTTTAACTACTACGGAGGTGTGCTGTGACTAAAGCTGAACTGGTCAATGCGATGGCAGAAAAGGCGGGGTTGAGTAAGACTGATGCCGAGGGAGCACTGAAGGCTTTTACTGCGGCTGTGACTGATGCTTTGAAGGCTAGTGAAAAAGTTGCATTGGTAGGTTTTGGAACTTTCAGTGTTGGTGACCGTGCTGCTCGTACGGGTCAGAATCCTCAGACTGGTGAAAAGATTCAAATCGCTGCCGCAAAGGTTCCGAAATTCAAGGCTGGTAAGGCTTTGAAGGACGCCGTCAACTAAGCAACAGCACATTCTGTTAAATTAATCGGAAGTAGGAGGCATACGTTGCCCATCTCCAATCCCAACCGGGCATTTGTTAGCTTCCTATTTCTAACTGCGGGGCTGTAGTAGAGCTGGTTACAACGCCGGCCTGTCACGCCGGAGGTCGCGGGTTCAAGTCCCGTCAGCCCCGCCATTTAAAACATCAGGGCGAATAGCTCAGCTGGGAGAGCGCCTGCCTTACAAGCAGGATGTCGGGGGTTCGAGCCCCTCTTCGCCCACCAGGTTCAGGGGCTGTAGTAGAGTTGGTTACAACGCCGGCCTGTCACGCCGGAGGTCGCGGGTTCAAGTCCCGTCAGCCCCGCCATAGTCAACAAAAAGCGGCAATCGCATGAGCGATTGCCGCTTTTTGTTGTTACAGTCACGATATATCAGTCATTATCGTCAGCATGGAATGGCCTGCCGGTTTAACGATGTGCCAGCCTTCAGGTAGGCAACAAAAACATGCCCCCCGGTACCGATGACATGTACATTCGATTGATGGCTGACCGGCGTTATCAAACAGGGTGAAGAAGCCGAGGCAATGGCCATGAAATAGGGTTGAAGTTTAAATAACCTGAGAGATTGCAGGCTATTTGTCCAGTAGTTGGAGGAACTTCTGGCAGGCCTTGGTGGGCGATTTCGCCGCGATCAGTGCTGAGATCATGGCGACGCCAAACGCACCGCAGTTGAGGATTTTGGTTGTGTTCTCTGCTTTAACACCACCGAGAGCGTAGACTGGGATCGAACCGATATGACAGGCCTGTTTAAGGTTACACAGACCGACCGGTTGTCCATAAGCAGCTTTCGAAGGGGTGTTATAAACCGGGCCGAAAGTGACGAAATCGGCCCCCTGTTCGGCTGCTGCAGGAACCTCTGCTGGAGAATGGGTGGAAACTCCAATGAGTTTTTCCGGGCCGAGCAGGTTGCGGGCGATGGCAGCTGGCAGGGAGTGCCCGCCAAGGTGGACACCGTCTGCGTCAATGGCAAGAGCTAAATCGATACGATCGTTGATCAGCAGGCGGCAAGCATGCCTGCGAGTCAGATCACGTAAATCCCTGGCCAAGGGGAAGAGCTCTGCAGCGGTGAGGTTTTTCTCCCTTAACTGAATCATTTTTACCCCGGCATTTAAAAGTTCCTCAAGCACCTCAAGCAACTGGCGACCGGTAGGCAGCTGCTGTTGATCGGTGATCAGATAGAGAGAGGGCAGCGGGGTTGACATATTTATCTTCGCTTCAGCTGGCCTTGTTGAGAAAAGCAGTGTCCCAGTCTTTCCAGACCGCTTCATAACCACGCGAGTGCAGCAATTTGACGATTTCAGCCGGGGAGCGGTCATCATTGATGGTAAACTGTTCTGCATCCTGAATGTCATCTCCATAACCGCCCGGAGCAGTACAGGAACCGGCACTCATTTGCGTGATCCCCAAAGGGAGCAGGTTGTCACGTAAGGCGACATTTTCCCGGGTTGACAGCAGCAGCCCGGCGTCAGGGATCAGCAGCCGTAAGGCACAGATGAACTGGGTCAGTTGCCGGTCTGATACGATGCTGTTCGGTTGAAATCCCCCTTCAGCCGCACACAGTCGTGGGAAGGAAATAGTCACCTGGGTCCGCCAAAAGCGCCTTGCCAGATAAAGAGCGTGCAGCCCTGTGAAGAAGACATCTGTCAGACAATCCCCCAAGCCAAGCAGGGAGCCGATACCAATCCGTCGTAAACCGGCTTCGCCCGCCCGCTCAGGAGCTTCCAGGCGATAATTGTAATCACTTTTCGGCCCGTAAGGGTGAAGTTCTTTATAAAGATCAGCGTCGTAGGTTTCTTGGTAGACGGTGAGGCCATCAACTCCGGCTGCAACCATTCTCCGGTAGCCATCTGTATCCATCGGGAAGACTTCAATCGATACTGAGCCGCAATGGGTTTTGACTGTTTTCACGGCCTTTTCCAGGTAATCAATTCCGGCGGACTCAGGAGCTTCGCCGGTCAGCAAAAGCATGTGGCGGAAGCCTTTAGAGCGCAGTATCCGAGCTTCCCGTTCAACTTCTGTCAGAGAGAGAGTTTTGCGCGGTAGATGATTGTCAGCATTGAATCCGCAGTATTTGCAGCCATTGTGGCATTCGTTCGACAGGTAGAGTGGGGCGTAAAGCAGGATAATGCGTCCAAAACGCTGGCTGGTGATTTGATGTGCCCGGTTGGCCATCAACTCCAACTGATCGTCGCTCAGTTGCGGTGAGAGCAGACAGGCAAAGTCTTCAACGCTGAGTCGTTGTCGCTGTAGTGCTTGATCGATCCGCTGCGGTGTTGCAGTGTCGATCAGTTGACGAATCTCATTTTGGGGGTAAAGCTCAAGTTGCTGCTGAAAACTCATCTGTCATTCCTTAAAAAGCCGGTCAAGGGACTGGAGGCTTCCGCCTTTTGTCGTTGCGGGCCGAGCCCGGCCAGGTAAGCTTCGCGTCCCGCTTCAACCCCTTTGCGGAAGGCGCGCCCCATGGCGGCCGGATCGGGAGTGTCTGCCAGCGCGGTATTGACCAACACCGCATCGGCACCCATTTCCATTGCTTCGGCAGCATGGGATGGGGCACCGAGCCCGGCATCGACGACCACCGGAACGCTCGCCTGCTCGATGATGATGGCAATATGATCACGGGTGCGCAGGCCACGATTCGTGCCGATTGGCGCTCCGAGGGGCATCACCGTGGCCGTGCCGACTTCCTGCAGACGTTTTGCCAGAACCGGATCTGCGGGCATGTAAGGCAGGACGACAAATCCTTCTTTGACAAGGATCTCAGCGGCTTTGAGGGTTTCAATCGGGTCGGGTAACAGGTAGTAAGGGTCGGGAGTGACCTCCAGCTTGATCCAGGGTTCGCAACCTGCGGCACGGGCCAGCCGGGCCAAGCGGATCGCCTCATCAGCGTCTCGCGCACCACTGGTGTTCGGCAGCAACAGGTAGCGCTCTGGATCGATATGGGAGAGCAGGGAATCCTTTGGATTGTCAATATCGACTCGGCGCAGTGCGACGGTGACGATTTCACTACCGGAATGTTCCATGGCAGCGACCATCGCTTGATTGGAGGCAAATTTTCCCGTTCCGACCATCAGTCGTGAATGAAAAGTGCGGCCGGCAATTATCAATGGGTCCATAAATGTTTATCCTATCAATGAGTTGATTTGTCAGTTTCAGCCGCCCCCGACGAACTGGATCAATTCGAGGGTATCGCCATCATTCAACCGGGTTGTTGCATGGCGATCCGCGGTCAGTATTTCCCGGTTCAGTTCGACCACGATCTGCTTCGCAACCAGTTGCAATTGCTCAAGCAATTGGCTGATTGTCAGCTCTTGGGCAAAGTTTTGGAGTTGGCCATTTATCTTTAATCGCATGTTCTGACCTCAAGATGCTATTCAGGCTCTTCACCCAGCAGTAAGCGCAAGACGGCATTTGCCTGGTGGTGAGCGGCGATACCGACC
>JADFVC010000210.1 GCA_015222355.1 Chloroflexota bacterium
CTCCCGGAGGGTCCAGCCAAAACGGTAAACTCCCCGGCGGCGATCTGCAGCGACAGATCCGCCACCGCAACCACTTGTTGATTGCCCAGGGGATAGATTTTACTGACCGATTTCAATTCAATCAGGGCCATCCGCTAGCTCTCAGGGGTAGGGGCAGACCGGTGTGTCTGCCCTGGGGGAACCACATCGCCGTAACTTGGGCGAACACATGGGTTCGCCCCTACAGACCGTTACCTGTCGACATTCGGGCGCAGCAAGCAGCGCCCCTACGGCAAATCAGTGGTGTCTCATGGCTTCTGCAGGCTCAATTCGTCCCGCCTTGATTGCCGGATAAACCGCCGCGACAAGCGACAACAATAGCGTGAAAAAGGCCATCTTCACCATATAAGAATAATCCCAGTCAGCACGCATGATCGGATCGAAAATCACCCCGCCGAACTCCAGGCTTTCACTGATAAAATTTCGCAGATCAATGCCAACCGCCTGCAGGTACCAGGTCACCAGCGCCCCGAGGAGGCTGCCGAACAGCATTGAGACGATACCGAGCAGCAGCGCCTCGACAAATACCAGCATTCGTAACCGGATAGCACTGGCACCGATAGCGAGGATCACCCCAAACTCACGGAAGCGCTCCATCACCGACATCAGCAGAGTGTTGATTACGCCGATCGTGACGATCAGCAGCATGATGACGAAAATGAATTTCTGGCTGGCGTAATCAAGCTTGATGGCATTCGACAGATTCGGCATCGCCTCGTCCCAAGAAATCCCAATCAATTCATTACGCTCCTGCAGCAGTTGCTGCAACGCCGGATAAACCAGGCGATCAGCCCGCTGGTCGGTGAGAATCACTGCCAGCTCATGGATTTCGCCGGGGATTCCCGCCAGGGCCGCGGCCCGCTTACGACCGACCAGCAACAGCGATTTATCAATACTTTTCACCCCGGTGGTCACCACCCCGTGCACCCGGAACATCTCACTGACCAGCTCACCGGAACGGCTCTGCAGGGTGACGACAAACTTGTTCCCCAACTTGAGCTGTAGTTCCTTGAGCAACCTGCTGCCGAGGATCGCCTCGCGCCCGTTCAGTGACGGCAGCTGCTGACTGACCGGCAAACCTTGCAAAAACGGATTGACCTGTTGCTCCGCCTGAGGCACCACGCCGGTGAGCAGAATCCCGCGGCTCTCGCGACTCGACTGGGCCAGCCCCGGCAGATAGATGCGCGGCAGCACCGCCTCGACTCCAGCTAGTGCGCCGATCTGCGCAGGCAGTTCCCGCGGGTCGAAGGAATACTGTTCATCACGGCTGGTCACATATTCGCGTTGATAAACCACCAGATGGCCTGTGCCCGCACGCACTCCACTGTCGATCATCGCCGAATAAACGCCAAAAGAAAGGTTATGAACGGCCTGCACCAGCATCAGGCTGAAACTGAGCGCCGCCAAGGTGATCAGGGTTCGACGTCGACTGCGCCAGAGATTCTTCCAGGCCAGGGAGAGCAGATCCATCGACTCACTCCTGGCGGATAGCAACCACCGGCTGCATGCACGCAGCCCGATGGGCGGGAAGAAACCCGGCCAGCAGACAGACCAGCAGCAGACAGACCGAAGGGATAATGACATTGGCCGGTTCAAGGACCGCATGCAAACGGGGCAGGATGGTGCCGCCGGCATAGGTGATCGGGGTCAAAGAGCCGGACAAGTCGATACCGACCGTTGCCATGTAGAGACTCAGCACCCCCCCGAGCAGCACCCCACAGAAGAGTGCCAGCAATCCCATACTCAGGGTTTCCAACAGCACCATCAGGCGGATTTGTCCCGGCCGCATGCCGATCGCCATCAGCACACCGAATTCGCGGGTCCGTTCAATCACCGACATAAAGAAGGTATTCAGAATTCCGAGGCCGGTGGCGATATAAAGGATAGTGACGATGATCAGCCGCGAAACATCGTAGCTGGCGATCACCTCGCGCATTTCCGGAAGCAGCTCCCCCCAGTCGAGAATTTCCAGGGTTTGTGGAAGATCTGCGGCAATACGCTTGGCAAAGCTGGCAGCCTGCAGCGGCTGCGTGATGCGCAGGGAAATTTCATGCAGTCCCCCTGGCAGGACCAGTAACTGCTGAAG
>JADFVC010000211.1 GCA_015222355.1 Chloroflexota bacterium
ATTGTGGCAATGATAAAGACGCCGCCCAGTAACAGCAGTTGTAAGGATATGGGGCCACGCGATGGTTCAGCAAACTGTGGCAGAAACGCCAGAAAGAAGATGGAGACCTTCGGATTGGTGATGTTCATGATGATGCCCCGGCAATACAGTTTGCCAAAACTGACGGCAGATTTGTTTTCAGCCTGGATGGCTGTCGCCGAGGTGCGAAAGGATTGCCAGGCAAGATAAATCAGATAGCCGGCGCCGAGATATTTGAGGATTGAGAAGGCAACGGCAGAGGTTTGGAATATGACGGCAACGCCCAAGGCGACAGCCGTACTATGACCGATGAGTCCGGTACACAACCCGAGCATGACCATCAAGCCCGCTCCTTTACCGCGCAATGCTGATTGCGTCAGGACGAAAAGATTATCCGGGCCGGGCGCAAGGCCGAGAAGTATGGACGCGGCAAAGAAGGTTGCCAGGGTTTCGCTGGAAAGCATGGTTTTTTCTGTCCTGTCAAAAGGGCTTTAGTGTTTGTGGAAAGTGACTGGTGCCTGTGGGTGGTCTGTCCTGATACATTGGGGGCTGGTTGATCCCACAAAAAAGTCCATCGTGGCTCACAGGCCAAATTTGGAAGTCAATTTCTCCCGAATTTTAGAAAAAATCAGGGGGAAAGGCAATTTTTTGCGGTTGCCAAAAAAATAAAAATCGTCCATTATACTATTATAATCTACGGACAGTTTGAAAAATTCAGAAACCGCCCAGGGGAGGTTTGATCATGGCACAGACGAGGACGCGGAAGAACGATTTATCGCTGAAATTTCATCTGCAGGCGGTTAAACAGGGGGAACGCCGGTTTGAAAATGCCTTTCAGGGCGTCGCCCGGATGATCCTGTCGCAACCGATCACCAAGGTGGTGGTCAACGGTCGTCAGACCTATGATTTCGAGATTTTCCGCACCGGCTCCAAGCATGCTATCGGCATGTACGACGAAATCAACAGTTTCGTCTCTTTCGTCAAGGATGCCGCCGAAGGGGGCTCCTCGAAGGAAATGGCCTACGTGCTGGTCGGCGAGCCGGGCAACGGCAAGACCTTCCTCGTTGAGTACCTCTGCACCAGATACCGTGACTTCCTGCAGCAGCCGAGGAATCGCAAATACACCTTCCGCTTTGTCGGCATGGACGAACTGGGCAGCTACGGACGGATTTCAACCATTGAGTCGCAGACCTATGAGGATCCGTTGATTCTGGCCATGAACCTTGGAGAAACGCTCAATGAGAGCAAAGAGCTGCTGGCCAAGATCTTCGCTTTCAAGGATCAGCAGATCGAGGAATTTTATGAGAATTACCGACCGCTGGGGGCTTGTAGCAGCTATATCTTCAATGACCTGCGTCAACACACTGACGATAAACTGGAGGGTCTGCTCAAACATATCGAGATCATCCCGGTGCCGCTGAGCGAATCGCTCGGCACGGTGACTGGCAAGTATGCCGCCAAGGACAAGATTACTTCGAGCGCCATTGACCTGCTCGGCGAGGAGTCGATTCAACGCCTGCTGCATCTCACAGACACCAACAATCCCTATCGTTTTGATCTGCGTCGCGGTGCGCTGGCCCGGGTGGCCGGCGGCGGTATCCACTTTTCCGATGAGATCTACAAGAACAAGAAGGACCTGGTTCAGGTCTACCTGGGAGTGATCCAGAACCGCATGATCGAGATCGACGGTTACAAGTGGCCGATCGACACCCTGATCATCGCCACCAGTAACAATGCGGAATTCAACCGCTTTCTGTCCGAGAAGGAAGAGGCCCCGATCATCGACCGCTGCCGGATCAGTTATATTTCGCACAACACCAACTACCTGATGCAACGTGAGTTGACCAACTACGCCATCGGCAGTGAAACCAAGACGACCCTGACCGGGCAGGACCTGCATCAGGACCCGAACCTCAACTATGCCGGCAGTATCGCCGTGGTCCTCAGCCGTCTGCCGCGCAGTGAAAAGCTGACGCCGATCGAAACCATGAAGCTGGCGGCTGGCGAAGTGGCCGGCGAGAAGAGTATCAAGACCCTGGCCGAGGTGATCGATATCCTCAATCAGGAGCCGGATATCACCAAGCGTTTCGGGCAAAAAGGGCTCGGTCAGCGCAATCTGGGGCGGGCGCTCCAGCTGCTGGTGGAATCATCTGAGACCAACGAGGGACGGTGCATGTTCGCCTACGACATCTTTCGTGCCGTGGAGCGGATCATCCTCGATTATGTGCCCGACAACAACGACCGCGCCAAGTATCTCGATGATCTGAAGATAGCCAAAGGACTCTATCGCGAAAAGATCATGACCGAGATGTTCAATGCCTATATGGATGAGCCGCAGGCGATCCGCAAGGATGTGATGAACTACGTCAATATGATCATCGGCATCGATGCGGAAAATCTTGGCCCGGACAAGATGTGGAAATATCGCGACCCGCAAACCGGTGAACTCACGGCGTTGAAGATCGACCAGCGTTTCATTCAAAGTGTCGAGGAGCGCTTGGGGCTGAAAACCGAGGAGCAGCGTGAGACCTTCCGCACCTCGATCCGCAAAATCTACGGCCAGAAGATCTCGGTCGATGCCGGCTATGATTTCATGGACAACCTGGAGCTGGTCAAGGCGGTCACCGATGTGCGACTCAAATCGGATATCGCCGGGGCCGGGTCGTTGGTCGGAGCCCTGGCCAACCGCACCAACGAGGAGAATCAGAAGCTCTACGACCGGATGATCAACACCATGCTGAACCAACTGGGGTATTGCCGCACCTGCG
>JADFVC010000212.1 GCA_015222355.1 Chloroflexota bacterium
AATGATCGTGACGTTGAATCCCGGTGCGCGGGGGGAGGGAATGCCCCAGGCGTGGAAATGCGCACGTTCCTGACCTGCCCTGGCGAAGAGGCCCTGCGTAAGCTGAGCATTTCCACTGTCGTGGCGGGCCGGGACTACGATGCTTCGATGACGCTCTACTGGAGCTTGGAGCCGCAGGTTTTCCTGTTGGATCATTCTGGTGAGCAGGAGGCGCTATTTGATGCGGAGCCGCTGCATTTCGCGCTGCTGCATGCCGCTCAGGTTGAGGTCAAACATAATGGCGTGGAAGTCCAGGCCATCCCTCGACAGGATTTGTGCCGGCATGGCAAAGGTCTGGAAATAACGCCGCAATGGGTCGCTGGAAACAACCAGGTTCTCGTCGAAGCGACCTCCGGATCGGGTGAAAAGATCAGCAGGGAATACAACTTTATCTATTTTCCTGACGGCAGGATCTCCCTGGGAGAGGCTGCCAGGATCAGCTACGGGAAGATGGGTAGCAAAAGCGGTCCTTTTTACCGGGTCGAATCACAGGGGTCGGCTGTGGTGGTGAATGAATTGCTGCAGCAGGAAATTTATCATACGACGGATGCAACCGGTTGGCTTCAGCCCGAAAGACGAGCTGTTTATGAAATATCAGGCGTCAAGGAGGGTGAAGCAACCCTGCAGTTCTTTATTACCGAACACTTCTGTCTCCCGGAGGAGCTTGAATGTGAGTATCGCGTTGAAGTCGTGTCCGGCACGAAACCGACGGATTGACGCTGTGCCTATCGGTGCTGAGGAAATTGAATATCAAGGGAGCTTGTCATCATGACTGACACACATCGCATCGTTCCGGGTCGAGTTCCGCGAACAGGAGCTTTGCTAGGTATTTTTGTCTCAGTTTTTTTCCTGGCTTTTGGCGGGCTTTTCTATTATCTGGTGGCTCAGGAAACCTCCTCCAGCGAGATTTCTTTGGTCATTGTCCAAGGGGCTTTTTTCCTCCTCTGGGCGGTTGTCTGTATCGTTATTCTTGTCAATTTTATACGCATTTATAAGGCGTGCGATTCTTCTCCCGACAATCAGTTTGTAAAAATTGACAGCTTGCGCACATCCGAGGATCAGGGGACGAGCCGGGATTTCAATGCGCGATTACGCAAACTTGAATCACTGTATCAAGATGGACTGATTACGGAAGCAGAGTACAATGCCAAGCGTTCGGAATTGCTTGCGGAAAAGTGGTGAGTAAACGGAGCTGGTCGAGGCATATTGCTGCATCGGCAGTTGCCCGGAAATGCCGCAGAGCGACAGCAAATAATCCCTTTAGTAAATATGGGGACATGTTCTGGGTGGGAAAAAACAAAAAAGGGAGTTCGCGATGACGTGAACTCCCTGTCTTTTTTTGGTTGCGGGAGAGGGATTTGAACCCCCGACCTTCGGGTTATGAGCCCGACGAGCTACCAGACTGCTCCATCCCGCGACAACGGTTGCCGACCCTAGCGAAAAATTAACCCCAGGTCAACAACTTTTTTTGTCGAGTTGTTGTGCTGTACCTGTGGATGGTGTAGAAACTATCGTCGTGCGGCTTCTCCAGACAATTTAACCGGGAATAATTTGTGATACAGGCAACGATTGAACTTGATAAAGTGATGCAACTGCGCAGCAAAGGGGCGTTGCTGGTCGATGTGCGGACACCGGCCGAGTTTGCCGAGACGACCATCCCCGGGGCGGTCAATGTTCCGCTCTTCAGTAATGAAGAGCGGGCCCGGGTCGGAACCCTCTACAAACAGCAGGGCAAAGCGGCGGCGCGTAAGCTTGGCATCGAACTGGTGGCGCCGAAAATCCCCAGGCTGTTGGAACAAATAGAAACAGCGCGACAAGGATGCAGCGGCCCGGTGATTGTTTTTTGCTGGCGTGGCGGGATGCGCTCGTTGGCGATGACTTCTTTTCTGAACTTGGCGGGAATCTACGCCCGACAACTGGTCGGTGGGCATAAAGGGTTCCGGTGCCTGATCAGGACTTTTTTCGAGCAGCAGCAGTGGCCACCGATCTATGTTCTGCGGGGGCTGACCGGGGTTGGCAAGACCCTGGTGCTCCACCGATTGACCGAGCAGGGTTACCCGGTGGTTGATCTGGAAGGTCTGGCTAATCATCGGGGGAGTGCCTTCGGCGGGCTCGGTTTACAATCGCAGCCGAGCCAGAAGATGTTCGAAGCATTGCTCTGGGAACGTTTGCAGGGGTTGGTGGATGCTGAATATCTGGTCACTGAAGGGGAAAGCCTGCACATCGGTCGGTTGTTGGTCCCGAAAGCTTTTCATCAGGCGATGCAGACGCAGACCAGCCTCTGGCTGTCGGCTTCTTTGGAATTCCGTACCCGTATTATCCTCGAAGATTATCCAGCTCTGGATCAACTTCGCGACCAGTTTGAGCGACCGATCTGTGCTCTTAAAGAGAAACTCGGCAGAAAAAGAATGGAGGAGTTTCTTGTTTTGCTGCAGCAAGGGGAGTGGGAAAAACTGGTTCGTGAGCTGATGATTCACTACTATGATCCACTCTACCTGCACACCTTGCCGGAAAGGCGGGTCGAAATCGATTTGGAACCTTTTGACGCTGGTGTCGCCCGAGTTGCCGCCGCGCTGGATCGCCTGGCTTCCGGATAGAATTTTCGCTGTCGTCGGGGTTTGTTTTAGTGCCCCGTGCCCAGTGTCTGCATGTTGAGATTCCTCCGCGCATTCGCAGCAGATTGCTTTGAAAATGTGCTCTGAAGAGCTGCAAAGGGAACAGTCGTCCGCTATCATTCAGTTTGGCCTTTTATCATTCCGGACCGGGATGATTGGCGGCGAGCTGACAACAGGTTGAAGGGACAAGAGATGATCCTGAAAATTTTCAAGGGGGAGGTCCTGAAGCAGAAAACCCCCTGTTTGGTCTTGGGTGTGTTGGAAGGAAAACTGAAGGACTCTTTACTGTTGCTGCTGGATAAAGAGCTCGGTGGAACTTTCAGCGCAGCGGTTCGCAGCCATGAATTTACTGCCCGCAAGGGGCAGACACTGCTGTTACACAGCGGTCAGGGACAGGGGGTTAAAAGAGTTTTATTCTGTGGCCTGGGGAAAGAAAAAGACATCAGTTTGCATAGCCTGCGGCAGACAGCGAGCAGCGTTTCGCGATTGCTGGCGGAGAAGCAGTTGGCGAATTTTCTGTTGGCACTGCCGCAGGTTCCGGTGAAGAAAAGCAGTTTGGCTGAGCGGGTGCAGGCGGTGGCCGAAGGGGTTCAGCTGGCCAATTACCGTTATGATCGTTATCTCGGGGAGAAGCCGGCGGGGCAACCGATCGACCTGGACAAGATCGGCCTGCTGATCGCGGCAAAAGACTCGTCGGCTGAGGCTGAGGAGGCTGTTGCTGCCGCCGAGGCGATCGCGGCCGGAGTCTGTTTTGCCCGTGACCTGGTGAACGCTCCGGGAAATCTGAAATCGCCGGAATACCTGGCCATGCAGGCGGTGGCCATGGCCGAGCGGGTCGGTATCAGCGCCAAGCTGCTCAATCGGGATGCGCTTGAACGACAAGGGTTCGGGGCGATGCTCGGGGTTGCCCGGGGCAGTGAGCGCGATCCTTATCTGATCGTTCTGGAGTATCGCGGCGGTAGCAAAGGGCAGAAGCCGATCGCTCTGGTCGGTAAAGGGGTGGTGTTTGACGCCGGCGGGATTTCTTTAAAACCAGCGGAAAAGATGGATGAGATGAAGATGGATATGGCCGGTGCTGCCGCGGTTCTCGGGGCGATGCAGGCTGCGGCCGGCCTGCAATTACCGGTTAACCTGGTGGCGGTGGTTCCGGCAGTTGAAAATATGCCGTCCGGCACGGCCCTCCGCCCCGGTGATATCCTCAGGTCCCTTTCCGGGAAAACGATCGAGGTTCTCAATACCGATGCCGAGGGGCGACTGATTCTCGCCGACGCGCTCACTTATGTCGGTCGTTATCAGCCACGGGTGGTCATCGACCTGGCAACCCTCACCGGGGCCTGTATCATCGCCCTGGGCAATCACGCGGCGGCTGTGCTTGGCAACCACGACGGGTTGATCCGGCAGTTGCTCAAGGCCGGTGAGCGCAGTGGCGAGAAACTCTGGCAACTGCCGCTCTGGGAAGAGTATGCCACGCAGATCAAGGGCGATTTCGCCGACATCAAGAATACCGGTGGCCGTCCGGCTGGAACGATCACTGCCGCGGCGTTTCTACAGAAGTTCGCCGACAAGTACACCTGGGCTCACCTGGATATCGCCGGGATGGCTTGGGAGGAGCGTGGATGCGCCGGTCAGCCGAAAGGGGGTACCGGCTTCGGGGTCCGGGTCCTGATCGAGTATCTGCGCGGGGGCCTGAAATAGTTTCCATCCGGAAACGGTTTTTTTCGCGTTTCCGACTCGGAAAC
>JADFVC010000213.1 GCA_015222355.1 Chloroflexota bacterium
CCCCAGCTCAACCTGCGGTGATGCCGACGGAGCCAGCCGGCGAAATTGTTCCCGAACCAGCTGTTATTTCAGTCGCAACGGTGAAAAAAGAAGAGACAGCACGTTCATTCACCAGTACTGTAAGAGTTGATATCGGTAAGCTCGATAACCTGATGAACATCGTCGGTGAATTGGCCTTGGCAAAGGCTTCGATTGCGCAGCTTTGCAGTGAAATGCAGTCGAAAGGGGTGACCGCAGCTCGTGATCTGGAAAAAGCGGTTCACGTTCTTGAGCGGCGTTTGAATGATTTACAGACCGGGGTAATGGATGTTCGCATGGTTCCGGTTCGGCAGCTGTTTGACAAAATGAACCGCATTGTTCGCCGTATGGCCTTGGACCTTGGCAAGAAAGTCAAGCTCGAGATTCGCGGCGGCGACACTGAGCTGGATAAATTGATCGTTGAAGATCTCGCTGATCCCTTGATGCACATTATTCGCAATGCTCTGGATCATGGCATTGAAACGCTTGACCAACGATTGGCACTGGGCAAGCCGGAAACTGGAACCGTATCGCTGGTGGCGGCCCAAAAAGGGAACCATGTTGTTATCGAAATCCACGACGATGGGCATGGCATTGACCCGCAGCTGCTACGCAGCAAGGGAATCGCAAAGGGTTTGATTTCCGCTGAAGCCAAGCTGAGTCGGCATGAGTTGTTCGACCTGCTTTTTCATTCGGGTTTTTCCACCCGCGACGAAGTCAGTGAGTTTTCCGGTCGGGGTGTCGGGATGGATGTGGTCAAGAGTAATATTTCGGCTATGTCGGGCATGATTGAAGTGAATAGCGAACTTGGCAAAGGGACGGTGATGAGTCTGACCCTGCCGATAACGCTGGCTATTATCAAGGCACTGGTCGTACAGGTCAAAGGTACGGATTATGCTATCCCTCTGAATTCGGTCATGGAAACCGTGCTGCTTGAACCGGGTATGGTTGAAACGATTGAAGGGCGTGAAGTGATGGAATTGCGTCAGCAAACGCTCTCACTTCTGCGTATTGATAAACTCTTTGGTTTTACGGGTGAGAGGCTGGCAACCCCCCAGTTTGTCGTCGTGGCCGGATTCGCGGATAAGTGTGTCGGGATTGTCGTCGATGAACTGCATGGTCAGCAGGATGTGGTTATTAAATCTCTCGGTAAAGCACTTTCATTTGTCAAAGGAATTGCCGGTGCCGCTGACTTGGGAAATCAGAAAACCATCCTGGTGTTGGATGTCAGCGGCCTGATTGGCGTAACCCTGCAACGGGAGAGTCTCGGTGTATAAAGATTTTTACGGCCTGCAGGTGCGCCCTTTTGCGAAAACCCCTGATCCGCAATTTCTTTATCTCTCGAGGACCCATCGTGAAGCCCTTGCCCGTTTATTGCATGCGGTTGAGGAACGTGACATCATTCTCCTCACCGGGGATATCGGCTGTGGCAAAACGACCCTTTCGCGGGTCTTAATGGATCAGCTGGGAGATGATTACCGTATTATCCTGATCACCAACCCACGTTTGTCTCCCTTGGAGTTCTTGCACACGCTGGCGCTACGGCTGGAAATTGAAAAACCCGCGATTCACAAAGCGGATTTGCTTGAGCAGCTCGGAGGGCAGCTGTATCGATTTTATCAGCAGCAGATTCATCCGGTTTTGCTCGTTGATGAGGCACAACTGATTCCGCATAAAGATGTCTTTGATGAAATCCGCTTGTTGACCAACTTTCAACTGGATAACGTCAACCTGATCAGCGTGGTGCTGATGGGTCAACCGGAGTTGCTGAAGCGGCTTGCCCATCAGGTCTATGAACCCCTGCGGCAGCGGATCGGGATTCAATTCTCTCTCAAGCCATTGCCGGCAGACGAAGTTGCTGCTTATCTGGAGCATCGACTTAGTTGTGCCGGCGGACGCCTGGATATTTTTTCTCGGGATGCCGTGACGCTGCTGGCTCGACACGCAAACGGGGTTCCGCGCCGGATCAATCAGCTGGCGTCTCTGGCTCTTTTAGAAGGATTTGGTCGGGGAGCGCAGCAGATTGATGCCGAGGTGATTCAGGCTGTTGCTGAGGAACTGGATGGACTGTAAGATCGTAAAAAAGCGCAATTATAGCCACATTTGAGAATTTTTTTGTTATAGTTTAGTCCATCCGGAAACCCCGGATGAAAACTAGTTTATGTCCGTAATCACTGGCGGAAACCATGGATCTGGCAGACATCAGAAAAAAAGCGCAACAGCAAGCAACATTCAAGGAAGAGCAGGCTCTTGTTGATCCTGCTGTCAGCAATGAAGTGCTTGAAGACCTTGCTGCCGGTGCGGCCGATTCCGCTGCTTCTGCACTGACTCCTGAATATGAGTCTGTTGCAGGCCTGCAGCAGTATTTCCCGGATTTGCAGTTTGCCTCTGAAGAGGATTATATTCAGGGAATCTCCGGAACTGACAGCCGGGCTGATATTGAAACAAGTCAATGGTTGACGTTTCTGCTCAGTGATGAAGAATACGCACTGAGCCTTGACGTTGTTATGGAGTTGATAAAACCGCGGACATATACTGAATTGCCGGATGTTCCGGATTGTCTTCGCGGTATTTTGTCGCTGCGTGGTGAAGTCGTACCGGTAATCGATTTACGCCTGCGCCTGAACCTGGGGGTGGGTGAAGAAACCGGCTTGCAACGTATCATTGTCTGCGAAGGGGCAGAGCAATCAATCGGTCTTCTGGTTGATCGTATCACCCAGGTTGTCAGATTCCCGCAGGCGGATATAGAACCGGCACCACTGATATTACGTGAAAGTGAAAAGGACTTTGTCTCCGGAGTGGGACGTTATCAGGGGAGGATGTTAATCCTTTTGAATCCTGATAAAATCTTGCAGCTTGATGTCTGATTTTTTGTTTTACAGTCAGGGCAGTAGTTCGGCAGGAATTGTCTACCAGCAATTTATAGGGAGGTAGTCCTATGCAGAAGAAGGTTCTTATTGTTGAGGATGAAGAGAGCTTATTGAAGCTGGAGAGCATTCTACTGACGACCAAAGGTTATCTGGTTCAAGGGGTGGACAACGGTCTGGACGCCTTGGAAGCGATTGACAAAGAGGCTCCTGATCTTGTTCTGCTGGATATCATGTTGCCGAAAATGGACGGATTTGAGGTCTGTTCGAGAATTAAGCGGAATCCTGCGACGAAACATATTCCGGTTATTCTCCTGACCGCCAAGAAAACTCCGGAAGATCTTGCCCGTGGCCAGGAGGTCGGAGCCGATCATTACATCACCAAGCCGTTCAAGTCGGCGACGGTGATGGAAACCATTGAGTTGTTAATCAATAAGGGATAATTTTCACGGATGAGCCAGGATTCTTTACAGCACATTACCCCGCCGGTTGCACAACCACTCAAGGTTGCGTCTCTACGGGTGGGCCAACAATACTATGCCCTTGATATTATGTTTATCAAGGAGATCATCCGGCCCTTGCCGATTGTTTCTGTCCCCAAAGCTCCCAACTTCGTTGATGGTGTCATCAGTTTACGTAAAGCCGCTATTCCGGTCATTGATTTAAGGCGTCGTTTCGGCTTTGATGCGCTGGTTGAAGGGCAGAAAAAGCAGCGGATTGTCATTTGTGCAATCGATGGTCGAATCGTCGGCTTGTTAGTGGATGAAGTCACGGAAGTTATCAGCCTTTCAGCCGCTGATGTCAGTCCGACACCCTATTATTTGTCCGGTGTGGAAGCGGAATTTTTCCCCGGTATCTGTCGACATGGCGAGCTGCTGCTGATGCTTCTGGATTTACGCAAATTACTCGCGGTAGAAACCCCTCTTGATATGAGAGAGCGGGACAGCTCGGTCCTGCTGGAAGAAAAATTGCCCGGCTGATGATTGTTCAATGCCCACATTGTCAAGTCCTCCTGCGTTTTAACGCCCGGACGACAAACGCTCGGCTTTACTCTTTTCGTTGCCCGGTCTGCCAGATGAAATTCAAGGTACGTAGCAAAGCGGCTCCAATGCTGGAAGTGTTGTTGGCGCATCAAGATAAGGATATCTACCGTCAGGTTGTCGAGCGTGTTGAGCGACTGAAAGGAGCGGTCACCGTTTGTGCGGACGCCACACAGGTCACAGAGAATCTATCCGTTGATCGACCCTGTGCACTGTTGTTGGACGTTGCTTTTCAAGGAACTTTTCCCTTTCAGCTAATTGAACAGGTAAAGACATCTCCTTTGCGGCAACCTAAAGTCATTTTACTCCCCTCGGTTTACAATAAAACCGCATATAAAAAATGCCCGGATTCTTTGTATGGTGCTGATGCTTATCTGGAATTGCATCATATCGGGGATCGCTTGTTGCCCTTGCTTGGAGAACTGTTTCCTGCACTTTCTGAACGAGCTTCAGTGGTCACTGCGGTTGAGACGGCTGGCGGTGAGCGCCAGCTTGGATAACAGATCTTTGCTGGAAAAAGCGGCTGAACTGGCGCGTGTGCTGGTTGCCGATATTGTTTTCTATCATCCGGAGCAACTTGAGCAGGGGGTGTTGACGGGTCAATGGCAGAATGTTCTGACTGATAAGCTGGTTGAAGGGCGCAAGGCTTTTTATTCGCGACTGCCTGCGGCGGCGGGGTTACCGGTCGATTTTGTTCAGCAGGCATTTGCTGAGGTTTGCCGAACTTATTCCGTGTCAAGGTCTTCTTGTTAGTGCCCGTACGGAACTTCAACCTGTTCATCCGGTGTTTCTGGATGAACACTTGTTGACTTTTGGGGTTTGTGTGGAAAGACAACTGATCGAAAAATTATTACAGGATGAACAGGTTGAAAAACGCCTGCAAGCGGTGCGAGAGCTGGCCTGTTTAAAGGTTTTTCCCTGGGAGCTTTTCCTCCGTGGTTTGGCTGATGAAGACTGGCGGGTGCGTAAGGAGTCGGTTACTATCTACCTGCAATTACCCGATGCGGCTTCTCGGGCAAGACTTATTCTGGAACAATTGGCTCATCCGGAAAATGCCGGGTTACGTAACGCGGCGATCGAACTTCTGATTGGATTGGGGAGTCAGATTGTTCCCGTTCTGCTGGAGGCATTGCCTGCCAGCACTTCAGAAGTTCGTAAATTTATTGTGGATATACTTGGGGAAGTCGATTCTTGCGATGCTGTTCCGCAACTCTTGCCGTTATTGCATGATCCTGATCAGAATGTCTGCTATGCCGCTGTTGAAACCTTTGGCAAGTTAAAGGCTGTCGCTGCCGTACCCGCTTTGCTCGATTGCCTGGATGAGTCTGATGCCGGGCTGAGATTCACAATCTTTGAGACTTTGGCGGCGATCGCAGAAAATGTTCCCATCGGGCGGATTCTGCCCTACGCTGAGGACAATTTGTTGCGTAAATCTGTCTACCTTTGTCTCGGGCAGCTTGGCAACCCGGCAGCAATTCCGGTCCTGATGAATGGCTTGGCTGATCCGCTGCGTAAAACCCGTGAAGTGGCTCTCCTCTCCATGGGGCGCTTGGCCCAGTCGTTGCCGCCGGA
>JADFVC010000214.1 GCA_015222355.1 Chloroflexota bacterium
CTATGTTGAAGAGGGTAAATCTGGTTAGGGGAAAACGGGAATTATAGTTGTCGTTGACCGGGAAAAATAATTGTCGTTGATCAAAGGGGAATTAATAAATCGCCGGCGGGTCAGGGTAGTCAAGTAACTCCCCGCTCGGCGTGCGTATCAGCAGCCGATCACCCTCTCGTTGCAGGGACTTCGGTAGCAGAGGAACCTTTCCCTGCCCCCCCGGAAGGTCGATAACATAATGGGGCGATGCCAAGCCTGACACCGGTCCACGCAGGGATTTCATGATTTTCAGGCCTGATTCGACGGGGGTTCGAAAATGTTCTCCGCCGCGGACGAGATCCATCTGGTGCAGGTAGTAAGGACGTACCCGCATTTTCAGTAAACCACGAAACAGTTCACCGATAATCTCTGGCCGATCATTGACATCACGCAAGAGAACCGTCTGGTTCCCCAGCACGATCCCGGCATCAGCCAGCTTTCCACAGGCTTCAGCGGCCACAGCGGTCAGCTCTCGTGGGTGGTTGAAATGGGTATTGAGGTAAAGGGGAGCAAAGCGCCTCAACAGGGTACAGAGTTTCTCGGTAATTCTTTCCGGCAAAGTGACCGGCACCCGTGTGCCGATCCGTATGATCTCGACGTGTGGGATGGCATGGACGCGGGCCAGCAGGTCGCCCAATACGGAGTCGGGCAACAGCAGTGGATCTCCCCCGGAAAAAATCACATCACGGATCTGTGGAGTGGCCGCAATGTAGTCGATGCCGTCACGCAACTCACGAAAGCTGAGGGACATACTCGGGCAACCGACCTTGCGCTTGCGGGTGCAGAATCGACAGTAACTGGCACAACTGCCGGAAACCAGAAAAATCACCCGGTCGGGATAACGATGCACCACTGACGGAACCGGTGACAGGTTCTCCTCTCCCAGTGGATCAACCAGCCCGATGTCGTCCAGTTCGCGTGGATCGGGAACACACTGACGCCAGATCGGGTCGCCAATCTGTTCTATCAGACTGAAGTAATAGGGGGTGATGCGCATCGGGTAACGTTTAACCACCGCGGCAAGGGGCTGCGGATCGATGGCGAACCGTTCCGCCAGTTGACCCGTTGTCGTCAAGCTGTCCTTGAGCGCTTGTTGCCAGGGTTCCCGGGCCATTATTTATTATGCTCCGCGGGTTGTTGGCGATCACCCAGCAGCCAGGTGGGAATCATCAGCAACAGTAATCCGATATCACGCCAGAGCGCCATCAGGGGGGTGGTTCTGTTTTCTAGGTCCGGCTTAAAACAGCCACAATCGATATCGAAGCCGCGGATGATGGCGGAGGTGAGCGCCAGCATAAAAATAACATTGAGCACAAACAACACCAGGAGCGCCGGTCGCACCCTTTGATTGAGCAGCAACAAAACACCGCAAAGCAGTTCCAGGTAGGGAAGGGTCGCGGCAACAAGATAGTTCCAGGCGTAGGGAAGGATCTGATAATTCGCAATCTGCCCGGCAAAAGTGACCGGATCAATGGCTTTGATGAAGCCGGCATAGATAAAAACGGTGGCGAGTCCCAGTCGACTCAAGTGATAAACAATTGCTGTCAGCCGGGTCATTCCAGTCCCTCCGCCAGGGGACGACCTTCATCACGCCAGAGCGGGAAGCCCCCCTCGAAAACACGCACCTGCTGGTAACCTTCCCGCAGCAAGCGTGCTCCCAGATCGAAAGAATCGGGGCAGCCGAAACCGCTACAATAGACGATCAGCACGCGGTCTCTCGGCACCTGTTGCATAAACCCCGGAAGTCGTGTCGTCAATTCTTTCAGCGGCATCGGGACCGCGCCGACCGGATGGGATATCCGGTAGGCGGCAAGGTTGCGGGCATCAACCAACAAGGCTCCCTCGGCGAGCAGTTCGTCCAGTTCCTCCAGCTCCACCAGGTCAGGGTAAGCATCCGTAACGACTGAGGATGTTGTCCTGGTGACCGGGGGCGCTGTTTTTTCCCCCGGGGTGGTGACCGTTTTGCCGCTGAACGCATCCATCACCAACTGGTAGTTGATACTGAAACCGACAGTGAGTGCCAGCGCACAGAGCATCAGGGCCTCAAGCAAAATCCGCTGTGAAGCCGGGCTGATCCACGAATCACTCATCGGGCGATTCTACCAGTTCAGGCGAAAAGGTACTGATGATTTCCCGCAACTGCTGATTTTCCCTGGCCAATCGATCAATCCGCAGGTTGCAGTCGGTCACCACCTCGTTTAATTCATCGATTAATTGCGTCTGATAGCTGAAACGGATTTCCAGATCGGTCACCCGCTCCTGTAACTCATCCAACATGTCCGTATCTCCTGGAGAAAAAATTACCTCAAAGTTGCTGCACTCGCAAAAGGTATGAGATGGCGACGCCATCAAGGTTATAGCGTGCAGGCCCGATCTTGCCAACTCTCATTTTCCTAATCTTGATGGCTAAGCCATCGTATTCTTTTTTTGCGAGTGCAGCAATCTTGCAGTTCAGTAAACCACCAGCTATGCCGGTGATACAGTGACTTTATGGATTCAAACCTCTTCAAATCGATTCAACTCAATATTCTTTCGACTTTTATGCGGATCGAAAATCCGTCCGTTCATGGCAATCCAGACCCCTTCAGGTAACAGTTGAACGGCAGTAATGGCGCTGGCAACATTGTAGACAGCGTCAGTGAAACGGAACCGGGCCGGTTGCATAGCACCGGTCAAAACGATCGTCTTGCCCGCTAACCCGACCAGGAACTGTGCTGTCTTAATCATGGTGTCGGTGCCATGCGTGATAACGATATGTGAAGCTTGACACCCATAAACGGCGTTTTTAACTAGTTCTCTATCCTCATCCGTCATTTCCAAACTGTCTTTTCGCAACAGTGAGGTGACTCGGAAATCGACTGTCAGATTGGCATCACGCAGCAGCTCAACAATTTGCGGATCGCCAATCTCGTAATTGCTTTTCGCATCAAAATAGATTTTGTCGATGGTGCCGCCGGTTGTGAATATTTCAATCGACACTGCTGCCTCCTAAAAATCGAAATCTGATTATCTACTTCGCTCCGGTAAATCCATCACGAAAGCAAATATTGGCCACGGACCCCCTTTGGTAAATCAACATCTCCGAGCAACCGCTTGATTTCCTTGACCTTGAGAAAAATTGCTCGTTTTCCATATGAAAACTTGCAGTGCACTATTTCAGGAGCTGAATAGTTATTCCCTTACTTCAGTTTTACAAAGTTCTTTCCCCAGAATCACCAGCTTGCGCCCGATTCCCCAGCGATAACCACCGAGACCACCATCGCCGCGCAGCACCCGATGGC
>JADFVC010000025.1 GCA_015222355.1 Chloroflexota bacterium
GGTTCCCATCCGGAAACTAACTGGGAGGGGCACTCTGGTCTGTTTGTGGTTTGAAAATGGTGACCTGATTGCGACCATTTTTTTTCGAGGCGTATAGGCCCTGATCTGCCGCAGCAATTAAGCGTTGTGGTGTGTCCTTGGTAGCATCGGGGGAGTAAGAACTTCCGCCCGCGCTGATGGTGACGCTGATCTGTTGGTTGCCGGCAATTGTCGTAATCCCTTCGACGGTGCGCCGCAAGCGTTCGGCAAAAATTTGCATGCCGGATTCGTTTGTTTGTGGGAGAATTACGGCAAATTCCTCGCCGCCGTAACGAGCGACGATATCGCTTGGCCGAACCGCTCCTTCGATTGCCCGGGCAATGTTCATCAAAACCAGGTCGCCAACGGGGTGCCCGTAACGGTCGTTGACCTTTTTGAAGAAATCGATATCAAACATGATCAGTGAGACAGAGGATTGATAACGGAAGGCTCGAGACAATTCTTTAGCGAGAATTTCCTGAAAGTAGCGGTGGTTATACAAACCGGTTAAGCCATCGCGAAAAACCAGTTCTCTTAAACGTGAATTGACGTCAGTCAATTCACTCGCCAAGTTTTCTGCCCTTTCTTTGGCCTCTTTCAGTTCCATGGCCAGATGCTCGTAAGACAGGTTCAGGCGTCCCAACTCCTCATTGGCTTCCTGGAGCATTTGTGAGTATGGTTTGAGATCGTCAGGATCTAAATCGAAAGCTTTTAAAATGTCGATGCTTTCCCTGGCAACATCGTCCAGGAGGTCACGGACCTGGTTCGCCTTCAGGTGATAAAGGTCGCATATTTCCGTTTGTAGCGCCCGCACTTTTCCAGCCGTTTCCGTCTGATTGTAAATGGCTGCCAAGCGACCGGCAAAGCTGATGATTTCCGTCATCCTCCGGTGCTCTTCCGGTGGATCGGCGTTAAGGTGATGAAAATGCACGGGAACCGAAATGGACTCCGGCAGGCCCCAGGTGTCGATCAGCATCGCCCCGAGTTGCTGGTGGGTAAAACCATATTGTCGCAACTCACATTTCTCGAGAGGCTCAGCGGAAATTTTACGATCATGCAACAGTGATGCGTATTCATCACCTTTATTCAGGTACAAAATCAGCACGCCGATGTCGTGTAGCAGCCCGGCAACAAAGAAATCGTCGCCTTTCTCCTGTAATGATTTGGCTAACAGCTCTGCTGCAACCGCCGAGGTCACTGATCTCCGCCAGAAGTAGTCAAAATTGAAGGTGGATTGTTTCTCGCTGCGCAATTCGGCAGCAATTAAAAAGGAGAGGGCAATGTTTTTGAACAGATTTGAGCCGAGGATTGAGAGGGCTCTCTCCACGCTGGTGACTTTATTCGGCAGAGCATAAAAGCTGGAATTGGCGACGCTGAGAATCTTCCCGGTCAGGGCCGGATCCGCCTTAATGATTCTGGCGAGTTCCTGTATCGAGGAATCATCTTTTTGTACTGTATTGAGAATGTTTACGGCAATTTCCGGTGGGGACGGCAGGTTGATCTGCTCATCAATCAAAGTACGGATTTGTGAATTTCTCTGTGCTTCGATCACTGTGTTTCCTTAAGGTCGGTTGATTAAGTTGCTATCATAACCTAACGACGCAAA
>JADFVC010000215.1 GCA_015222355.1 Chloroflexota bacterium
GCCGGCGCCCTCGTAGCGGGAGGTGACCGAGACTTCCTGTTCAAAAGGGATGACGATAGAGTTGGGATCCAGGGCAGCGTTCCCTGTCTCCAGCTGCAGGGTGCTGCCATCGACGACCGAGACGCTGGTCAGCGAGAAGTCGCCGGCATCGAAACCAGCAGAATAATTGGTGGTGACCGAGGTTCCACAGCCGAGGATAACCGAGTCAATTGAGGTGTCATCAAAGGTGACCCTGATGGTTTTGTCGCTATCGAGAGTGATGGTAATACTCGACGTTGTTCCGGCAACATCGCCGCTCCAGCCGGCAAAATCGATATCGGTATCGGCTGTCGCTGTCAGGGTGACCGAAGCGGAAACATTCGTGTCGAAAGTGAAGATCCCGTTCGAGGTTGTTGTGTAAGTGCTTGCCCCGGCGAGGGTGACACTGCCGGTGCCGTCGCCACGGAATTCCAGGGAAATGCTCTTGACTGCATTGGCAACAGCGTCAAAAGTTGCGGTGACGGTATGATCTGTGGTGCCCACGGCGAGGGTTGCAACTCCGGCAGTGGCTGAATCAACGCCACTCCAGGAGGTAAAAGCGGAACCTGATCCGGGAGATGCAGTTAAGCTGAGGATGCTGTTGTCGGCAAAGGAGCAGCTGCCGCCACTGGTGTAAACCGTGCAGCTGTCGGCCCCGTCCGAAAGGGTGACATTGCCGCTTCCGGAACCGGCAAAGTTGACAGTGATGGAGTTTTGCGCGATGAAGACGACAGCAACGATCTGAGAGGAACTGTTCATGAAAATCGAGGTTTCGGTACTGTTCGCATTTGCGACGTTGCCGACCCAGTGGGAAAACTCGTAGCCTGACGCAGGGACCGCTCTCAGCGCGACGGTTGCATTGTTACTGACAGAAAGACTTCCCGTGGCGGAGATGGCTTGTCCGGCAAAGTAGACGGTGCCCTGACCGGTGACGGTACTCAAGTATAAGTTTTGTCTGGCAAGTGCGGTTGACGAAAATGCCAGGGTCAGCAACAGACTCAGTAGCGAGTAAAATAACAGTTTTTTTGCCATCTTTCTTCTCCTGGGGCCGGACTTTTTGCAACGCCATCTCATGACTTTTTGCGAGTGCATCATTATTGAATCTGCGAGTTAAAAGCCGCATCCACGGTATTGACATCGTTGGCGCCGTAGTTTTTCCCGGCGCCGCCACCTTCCTGAGCACCATAGCCGCTGAGGGCATCACCACCGGTCGCGGCCCCTTTCATCAGGATCTCGATGCTGGCATTGCCACCGCCCGGAACCCGAGCGTCCGCACGCAGGTAGATGATGCCGTCGGTATCGTCTCGGTGTTCATTCCCCGCCGTGCCGCCGTCATCGTTGTCCCAGACGGTGACGTTGTACAGGTAGTTGCCGCTCAGATTACCGTCCGTGATCCAGCGTGACCCGGTCAAGTAAGTGCTGCCGGTGGCATCGTCTCCGGAATTGAAAATTTCATCCGGACCCTCAAGAGCAAAGTCCCAGTCGGGATCTATTTCGGCGGCAAATTTGGTCATGTTTTTATCGAGGAAAACGTTTTTGAAGTTTCTGCGCAGGTGATCAACTCCCGCTTCGGCCGCATAAAAAGCTTCCGAGTGGGTTTTCTCAGTCGCTGAAATCATGGTTTCCAGCATTGAGGTATTGGTGGCGGCCATGCCGATGATGGTCAACAGTGCCAGTATCACCATCGCAGTGACCAGAACGGCGCCTCTTTGATTCTGTAAAGCTTTCATTCGTGACTCCGTTTAGTTCAGCCCGAAATTCCGTATTTTAACCGTCACTGTTAACAGCCGACGTCGGTAATTATCCGCCGGGCCTGCCCCGTTATCTTCCAAGGCCATGCGCTGGCCGCTAAAATTTCCGTAACTGTTCCTGTGCTGATGGGCACTGCGAGCGAGAACATTGATTGTGACCAAACGGACCTCGGGGATTTCCGCAGCGGTCAGGTCCCGGTTGTTGATCGTGGTTCCGTCATCCAGTTCGAAAGAACACTGGAAATCTTCGATATGTTCGGCAATGACCTCCCCGCCATCCCCTGTGTCCCGGTACAGAGCTGTGATACCGTTCGCATCGGTGGCAACGGAGTAAATGGCCTTATACATGCTTTTGGTATTGAAGAAGCTGATGGTGCTGCCCGGGGCAAGGGTGTTGAGTTGTTTGTTGGCGAGACCGTTTGCCGGATTTTCTCCTAGAAAGTTGTAGAGATCCTCTGCTCCCGGGATTTGGGTGTAGCTGACATTCGGACCATTACTGAGAGTGTCAAAGCTGCCGCCACCGTTGTTGCTGATATGGGTTGCAATCAGGATGCTGGTTTGGCTCTTGTCGGGAGTGCTGACAATAAAAGGCATATTCGAGGATGCCAGGGCATAGACCGCACCGTTGCACGAGCAGGTTTCAGTCAACCAGGAACTATACGGCGCATCATCCAGTTCTTCGGCGAATCCCGCAGTCGTCGCCGTTGGGGACGTGGTGCTTGCCAACGTTAGGGGGGGGAGGTCGCTGCAGAGAATTGTCGCCGGGGCCGTCAAGGCGCCACAGGCATTGCTGTCAGGGGCTTCATAGATGACGGTCAGCCGGTCAGTGCCGCTTGTTCCGCCGTTTTCAAACCAAAGGGGGAGGACTGCTGTGGCATTGGGTCCTTGCAGATTCATGGCCCCGGATCCTGCCATGCGGATGTCGCGTTCCAGAAACATCTTCGCCGTGCGGACATTCTGTTGCATGGCAGCAACGTCTTCCTGAACGTTGTAGGTTGCCTGACTGCTACTGAAGACCTTCATGATCCCGGTGAGGAGAATGCTTGACATTGCCAGCACAACGAGGAGCTCAATCAGGGTGAACCCCCGGTTATTTGATTGCTGAGAAATATTCATCACTCGCCTCCGTTGGCAACGATTGTGCGCAAAATAACCTGGTGCGGGCCCTTGCTCACCCAGCGCACCGTGATCGTGACCCTTTTCAGGTCGGCCACGGGGGTATCGACTTCAACAAAGGTTTCTCTGCTGTAAATTGTTCCGTTGACGTTGCTTTCGATGTAGGGATTGGGGTCAGTGGTCGGGGGGTTCGGATTATAGATGTCGGCGTAATCCATATTGCGGATTTCTTCAATACGATCTTCAGCCAGACTGGTCGCCTGAGATATCGTGCTGCCGTGGGAGTTCCCTTTGATTGCGGTCGCCTGCAAACCGGCAACGGCCAGCAGGCCGAAAGCCAGAATGGTGACGGCAATCAGCAGCTCAATTAAAGAAAATCCCTTGTCGTTTAGCGGTTTCATAGCAAGTGGACTCCTTTTTAGTTCGACCAGCCCGAACCGTAGTTGTGCCAGATTTTTATCCGGCCGGTTGCGGCAAGAGTGCTGACAGCAAAGGTTATCCCGCTGGGTA
>JADFVC010000216.1 GCA_015222355.1 Chloroflexota bacterium
ACCCCCACAAGGAAAGGAGATGGGCGCCGATCTCGCCATGGGTTACGCCTAAAGTCTGTCGCTCGGCCTTATGCAAAGGAACCGATTTTTTCTCAGCGAGTTGAATTGCCCGGCTAAGCTCCGAGCGAAAATGCGCCAACATGATTAGCTTTCCGACATCATGCAGCATACCCGCCATCAGCGCATCCTCAGTCTCGCGTTCATTCAGGCCAAGTGCTCCGGCAATCTTCTTGGCCGCTGTCCCCACAGCAATGCTGTGATTATAAACCGATTCGACTGAGATCCCGGACAATCCAGGATCGTTAAATTGTCTAAACACCCCGGCGGTGAGGGCCAAACCTTGCACAGTGTCAAGCCCCAGGAGACTTACAGCCTGGTAGATACTCCCAACATGAGTCGGTAGACAAAAGAAGGCCGAGTTTATCATTTGCAGCAGCTTCGCGGTCATCCCGACGTCCTGGCTTACGATCTCCGCTACTTCTTCTACCGACGACGTCTCGGATTGCAGCGCAACCACCAGTTTGTTGTAGGTTTCAGGGCAACTGGGCAGAGTGCCGATCCCGGCAATCTTAGCTTGCAGTTCCTTACTCAATAACAGCTCGCGCAAGCCGATTGAGTTTCTTATCGTTTGCTCTAACGTTTCCGCTGCACACGGTTTGGCAAGATACTGGTGCGCATATCCGACAGATTGAAGGATGAGTTCGCGGTCCGAATGCCCGGATAGAATGAATCGCACCGTGCCCGGGTATAACTCGCTTACCCGCCTAAGTAATTGGGCGCCGTTCATCTCCGGCATCTTCATGTCCGCCACGATAACGTCAACGGGGCGCTTTTCCATCGCCGCCAGCGCCTCCGCACCGCCGGCAGCGAATTCCATATCCCATTTGTCGCGGAACTTGCGAAACATTCGCCGAAGACCATCCAAAACGTTTGGCTGGTCATCAACAAACAGGATTCGTCTCTTCTCTTCCAACGGATTCGATCCTTTCTTCCTGCCGATCGATATTGCCGGCAGTTGTGACAGCAGGCAAGTAAACATAAAACGTGGTCTCCGCTCCCACTGTACTTTTGACCGTCACAAGACCCCCGAACTTTTTCACAATACGATGGACCACTGACAGGCCAATGCCGGTCCCCTTGCCTTTCTCCTTGGTCGTGAAGAATGGGTGGAATATGTGGTCCAGCGTGGACTGATCCATCCCTGAACCGGTGTCGGCCACCCTAAGCTCAAAGTACGGTCCCGAATGCAGATTATCAGCTTTGACGTGTGAATCCTCAATCGTCGGAACCTGAGAAAGACCTATCGTCAGTACACCTGAACCATTCATCGCATGTACCGCGTTAGTGATGAGATTCATCAATACCTGAATCATTTGCGTCAGGTCGACACCGACCGTACAGGCCCTGTGCGGTTTAGACCAGATGACCTCGATATCTTCGGGAATAATAACTGACAGAAGCATCAGGCTCTCATCGATAATATCCCTCAGGTCGTGCAATTCGCATTCAGCAGGCGAGCCTCTTCCCAACCGCAGGATCTGCTGAACGAGCCTCGCGCCATGATCGCACGATTCCAGCGCGTGATCAAGATCTGCCTTGGCGCCTTTGACGCGGTGGGCCTTAAGGGAGGCAAGTTGCGTATGACCGGCAATGACCGCCAGAATGTTATTCAAGTCGTGGGCCACACTATTGGCGAGAAATCCCATGAGTTCCATTTTTTGAGACTGGATCAACTGTTGCTCCAGGGTGATGTTCTGCTCTCGCAATTGATCTTCGTATGACTTCATCCGCAGGGCGCCTTTCAACCGCGCCGCCAATTCATGAGGATCTGCCGGTTTGTTCACAAAATCATAAGCGCCCAATTCCAATGCTTCATGTTTTAATTCTCTCTCGGCGCAGCCGGTCAACATGATTACCGGTATATGCTTCGTTTTCGGATTGGCTTTAAGACGCGCAAGTAACTGGATGCCATCCATCCCCGGCATGCGAATATCCAGGACAATTGTATCAAAATCGATCCGGTCAATGAGATGAACTGCCTCCATTGCCGAATTCACGCCCTCGAATTCCCAGTCCAATGACAGCCGGCTGAGTTGTCGCTGCAAACCTGAGATAACATTTGGTTCATCATCAATAAAGAGGACCCTGTTCATGGTGCCTCCACGAGTTCCGGCGTCGTGATTGGAAGGCGAATGATAAATGTGGTACCCTTGCCTTCCTCCGTCTCAAACGTCAGTTCACCTTGATGCTTTTCCGTTATAATTGCGCGCGCAATCGCCAATCCCTGCCCGGAACCTTTGCCAACATCCTTAGTCGTGAAGAATTGATCGAATATCCGGTGTTGGATTTCTTTTGAAATCCCGGAACCGGTATCAGAAATCCGAATAGCAATGTTGTTACCCTCGCGGGAGGTTGCAACCGTAATTGTGCCTTTGTTTTCCGGACTATCGCCAATAACATCAACGATGGCATGAGCCGCATTGACCAGCAGATTGAGGAAAACCTGATTCAAATCATCGCGGTGGCACTCAATTTGCGGTAATTCCGGATCAAAGTCGGTTTCAACGTCGGCGACATATTTTAGCTCATTTCGAGCCACCGTCAAGGTGCTCTCCAGCATCTCGTTAATCGCCACCATCGACTTTGACCCCTGGTCGCTGTGGGCGAAATCCTTCATGGCTCGAACGATTTTCGTGACACGCTGCACACCATCCAGCGTTTGACTGACTGCAGCCGGTATCTCTTCCTTGAGGTATGACAAATCAGCG
>JADFVC010000217.1 GCA_015222355.1 Chloroflexota bacterium
CTGCAGGGCCCGGAGATAATTGACCTTCTGGGTAAAGTCGGTCATGCCGAAACTCTGCTTGTCAAAAATCTCGAAACCAATGCCCCCTTCAGCCAGCCCGGAACCGGCCAGTTCGATGCGTGCCTCGTAAACCTTGTCAGCCGGAATCAGAATGTCCTTGCCGCCATCCGTAAGCCGGTAGGGGATCTTGCGATCCTTCAACCATTCAACCACCGAAGCGGCATCACGGCTCGGCAGATTGGCGAATAACAGGCTGTAATCGGCGACCTGCGACTGCATAATTATTGCGCCGAACAGCAGGGCACTGATCAGGGTCACGGCAATCAGGCTCAGCTTACGAGCCAGGGACCACTCCTTGAGCACATCAAGAATCGTCTTCTTTTCGGGCTTTTCAGGAGCGACTTTTTCAATTGCATCTTCAGCCATCGACATCTTCCTCCGGAATCGATTGTGCTTTTCTCACCAAATCAGGAGCCTGTTACACTTGCATCCGCATAATTTCCTGGTAGGCTTCGACCGCCTTGTTCCGTACCTGCACCATCAGTCGCAGGGAAATATCCGCCTCTTCGAGCTTGATCATCGCTTCGTGCAGATTCTTGGTTTCACCGGCAGCGATCTGTTCAGCCGCCCGGTCGGCCGCCAGTTGCGCCTCATTGACTTCAGCGATCGAACCTTTCAGGGCCTCAGCAAACTTGCCGCTGATATTCTGCACCGGAGCGGTCTTCGGGGCCGAGAGTCCTTGCAAATGGGCTTTCATGGTAATGTCAGCAATAGAATTCATAAGTCACCTCTAGCGTCCGATTTCCAAAGCTTTCAAGGCCATCCGCTTGGCCGACTTGACGACCGTCACGTTCGCCTCGTAGGCCCGGCTGGCGGACATCATGTCAGCAGTTTCCTCAACGAGACTGATGTTCGGCATGGCCACCTGCCCCTGCTCATCAGCATCGGGATGCGAGGGGTCGTAAACCATGCGCGGCGGCAGGGTGCTGGCTTGAATATGCGAAACCTTGACCCCTTGGGCGGCATCACGCATGCGCGTGTCGAGGGTGTTGGCAAAACCTTTGCTGGTCGTCTGAAACACCACTTCCCGCTTGCGATAAGGACCGCCATCGGGCGTCCGGGTGGTTTCGATATTGGCCAGATTCGAGCTGATGGTGTTCAGCCGCAGCCGCTGTGCCTTGAGTGCTGAAGCACTGATTTTCATCGTCGTGAAAATGTCCATAAAACCTCCTAGCGCCCATCGCTCACAGCGTACTTGAGCATGCTCAGTTTCTTCTTCAGAATCTGGCTGCCAGCCTCATACAAGATCTGGTTCTCAGCCAGATCGAACATTTCATCATCTATGGAGACACTGTTGCCGTCACCCAGAGAGCTGTTGTCACGCTGCTTGACAATCTGGCCCTGAACACCGTTGATACCACTGGAACCGATCGGAAAATGTTTGACGTTGCTGGTCCGCACCGGGCTTTCCGGGCTGGCAATCGCTTTTCGCAGATCGTCTTCAAAGGTGAGTTTGCGGGCCGCATAGCCAGGCGTCTCGGCATTGGCGATATTCGCCGCAATCACCTGCTGTTTCTGCGCCCGCAGGTCGAGACTTTTCTGTAATGCCGCCATGGTGCGATCAGCTATTTTGATTCCTGCCATTGTTGACTCCTGCCCTATTTCTGACACAAAACTTAAAATCTCTTACTGCTTTTCCTGAATGAGCAAGTCCTGGGCCAACTTCCCCCAAGAGCTGACAGCATCTTCTTCGACCAGTCGCGTCAGAAGGTTAAGCGCACCCCGGCGCTGCTTTTGTCGCAACAGAATCTGCGCCCGGCGATAGCGCGCCTGAGACGCGAAAGCAGGGTCGTTGGAAAGCTGGCGATAAATTTTTTCAGCGGCCCGATTCTTTTTCAGGAGATAGTGACTTTCTGCCAGCAGTGCCATTTCTTTGACTTGCAACTCCCCACCATCCTGCCGAGCCTGCTCCAGGCTCCTGACAACTTCCGGGGACTTTCCCAGTCGCCAATAGATCCAAGCCGCGCGGATTTCCAGTTGCGGACTGCTGGGACGATTTTTCCGACTCAGCCAGGACAGCAGTTCTTCGTTCCTCTGCTGCTTCTCGAAAGCATCGAGCAAAACACCGAACAGGGCACCTCTGTCCTCGCCGTCAGGATGCTTCTGCAAATAACTGTCTGCATAATCACTCGCCTTGACAAACTCATCGCGCTTGAGGAAAGACTTGGCCAAGGGTAAATAAAAGGGGGCACGCCGGGCTTCACCCCTGGTCTGATCAAACAGGTAAAGCAGAACCCGCCCGGAGCGCTCATAAAGACCGAGGTTGTCAAATGCGCCGGCGAGATCATGTAAAAATGCCCGATCCAGATCACCGCGCAACAACAGGTTGCGGTTCTGCTCCACCAGCACCACCGCCTGCAGTTCGTCCTGCTCTTCCAGCAGCTTGTGAACAACAATCGGCAACTGTTCCGCTAACAGCAAGTCAGTCTCGCGCCGCAGCTTGGAACTGCCGAACTCACGCCGGAAGCGCATCAATTCCCGGACGCTTTCCCGGTGGTCTTTCAACAGGTAGAGTGCCAGGGCACGTTTGAAGGTTGCCTCTTCACGAACCATGCGGGTTCCGGCCCGCTTGCCGAGTTCACCATACTCACTGGCGGCCCGGGCCAGTTCCAATTCACCGCCGGTATTCAATGTGTGGTCGATCAACCGCAATTCAGCCCGCTCACCCCCCTCAGTACCGGGTCGTTCGAGTGTGGTTTTCTGCAGACCGATCATCCCCCAGCTAAGATCGCCGGCATCGTAAGCGGCGACCCCCACGGCAAAGAGGACCAGATCGTCACCCGGCTGTTCTTTCATCAACCCACTTAATTTCCGGTAGAGCCGGTTGGCCAAGTCAAAATCGCCGTGGCGATAAGCGCTGAAAGCGGCCAGGTTACAGGATGACGGGTAGGCATCGAAAAGCCCTGCCTCTTCGGCAAGGGAACGATATTCTGCAACCGCCTCCCCAAGCTGACCGAGCCCGGCCAGTGCATCGGCAATCCGTAGTTCAATGACAGGGATCAACCGCTCAGGCCAAATCAACTCTTCGTTCTGCAGATCGTCGAGAGCCGGTTTATGCTGTTTGGTCGCCAGGGCGGTCTCCACGGCCAACAGATAAACCGGGGACATCAACCTTTCTCCGGCCGGCAGTTTCGGCAACAGCTCCTGTAAACCTAACCGGGCAACAAATGGCTGCCCACCCGCCGCCTGTCCGTAGGTTGTCAAATAATCGACACGGATCTGCTCTTTCCCTTGCTGATTCTGTAATGACTGCAGGCGGGCCAGGCCAGCCTCGACCGCACCGGTGCGAAGGTGCGCCTCGGCCACGAGGAGATTGCGCAAATAAATCTGTTGTTCATCCAGACCAGCAATCCGGCTCGCCTTGCGTAACAGGCTCAGCCACCTTCCTGCCTCGGCATGCTGCTGCAAAGGCCAGAGCGGGTCTTCCTGGTTGGTCACCAGGGGCGGCAGGGGTGGCAAGGTGTAGTTCAGGGGCAGATTGAGCTTCCAATAAGTCTGATATTCGCGAAAAAAATCGGGCCAACGTCCCTGCCAGGGGGATTCCTTCTGCAGCGCCTGCGCTTTTTTCCCAGGTTTACGCGGCGGCATATCCGCTATCCGGAAAGCCACCCCGGGGCGCGCTCCGGACTCCCCCTCCCAATAGATATCCATCACCACCCGTGGCGGGCTGCTTTTCGACTCGGTAATGACCTGATTGGGAGGCCGCCGCAACAGAATCGAGGTCAGCAGATCACGATATTTCTGTGCCAACAGAATTTTCACCACCGTTTCATCTTCCGGCAGGCTGCGCAACTGCGCTGAGACCCCGGTGGATTTCAACAGCAAATCGACCCGTTGGCCATTGTGCTCAATTTCAAAATCTGGCAACCCGGAAAAGTGAAGAGTGATCCGCGTACTGCCGATCTGCTCCTGTTTTTCCATGCGGGTCAACGTGATCTGTGCTGCCGCCTGAACGGTCATTGCCACGCCCATGAAGAACAGCAGTAACAGCAGCAATAATCCGAGAATTTTGTGAATCTGAACGGGATGTCGCATCCACGCCTCCGGTGGTTGTTATGAATATCCGGAAAGGTTCTTAGGCCAGAACTGTGCCAAATCGTTTTTAAAACAACCAACCAGCTGTAATAATTGAAGTTAATTGAGCTGTTCGAGCAGGTAGGATTCCCCAGAAACGGAAAACGTCCGGGATTAAGTCGTCATTTTGACAATCGATTGCAGAAGAGGGGGTGCTACAGTGTCATTGAACCTGAAAACTGGAGAGAATTGATGCCGGCAACCTTGCCGAAAGGCGCGATTTTAAAAAAAACTACTGCAACGCCGGAGGGCGGACTTTTTGCGACGCCATCATTCCTCGTTCAGAACCAGCAGGTAACCATCCGGGTCATGCAACCAGATTTCCCGGCGCTGATGCTCATCATCCTCCAGTTCATAAGCAACCGGCCACCGGGCGCGTTCAATACGAAAACGGACAACGGTTAAATCACGACAACTCAGTTCCAGTTGCACCCCAACCCCGAGGGGCTGACGGGTCAGATTTTGTAACAGTGCCGGGTGCTGGGCTTCCAGGTCCTCCAGAAGGCGAAACACGATGCAGGTTTCCCGGCAACGCAGCAGCAGAAAATCGGGAGCGCGTCCAACAGCCTGGCTGCGTTGCGGATTCAATTGCAGGATATCCCGGTAGAAAGCTTCCGTACGCTGCAAATCACTGACGCCAAGAGTGAAACTGAGATGCATGGACGCTCCTACGCGATGACAAATTGATTTTACTTTCATGCCTGTGTTTTAATCCCTCAAATTATGACAGAGCAGCAAAAGAGTCGAGCTTTTCTTGCCCTCGGCGGCAATCTGGATAACCCGCGCCGGGCCTTTATAAAAGCCTGCGAAACAATCAAAGCCCATCCGCACATTGAACTGTTGGCAGCTTCATCACTCTACCGGACACCACCGGTAGGCGGGCCAACCGGACAACCCGATTATCTGAATGCGGTTATTGCAGTGGCCACCGGACTACCGCCTCAAAAGTTGCTTGACTTTTGCCGACAGATCGAAAATGCTGCCGGCCGAACACGCGATATCCGCTGGGGAGCCCGAACGCTTGATATTGACCTGCTCTTTTATGAGCAACTGGTTCTTGATACGCCGGAACTGAAATTGCCCCACCCGCGTTTGCAACAACGACATTTTGTCCTGCGACCACTCGTGGAGCTGGCGGCCGATTACCGTCACCCGCTTTTGCATTGCAGCATCGCCGAAATTCTCAATGCCTTGCCGGCGGCGGCAGGAATCACCCGCCTGGAAGATGAATGGATAGACAATGATTAAGCTATTGATCCTGGTCCTGCTCGGATTTGTCGGCTATTCGATAATCCAAGGCCTGATCCGCCCGAAAGACTCCCGCGGCAGAAAAATGCCGAGGAGCCGGTCACAGGAAGGCGAGCAGATGGTTGAAGACCCGCAATGCGGCACCTTTCTGCCGCTCAGTGATGCCATTTCGGCCAACATCAATGGCCGACAGCAATATTTCTGTTCCAGGAAATGCCTGAAAGAATACAAAAAAAACCATTAAGAGAGTCTTCTCCCCTTCATAAAGGAGCCTTCGATGAAATTTTTTATCGACACCGCAGACGTTGCTGAAATCCGCGCCGCCCATGAACTGGGACTGGTTGACGGTGTCACCACCAACCCCTCACTGATTGCCAAGAGCGGGCGCAATTTTAAAGAAGTCATTTGCGAAATCACGGAAATTGTTGATGGCCCGATCTCGGCGGAAGTGATTGCCCTGGACGCCTCGGGAATGCTGACGGAAGGTCGCGAACTGGTCAAAATTCACAACAACATCGTCATCAAGGTGCCGATGACCAGCGACGGCCTGAAGGCCACCAAGCAGTTCACCCACGAGGGAATCAACACCAATGTCACGCTGATTTTCTCCCCCTTACAGGCCCTGCTGGCGGCCAAAGCCGGGGCCACTTACGTTTCACCCTTTGTCGGCCGACTGGACGATGTCGGACATGAAGGGCTGGAAGGGGTCGAGCAGATGCGCACGATTTATGACAACTATGGTTACGACACCGAAATCATTGTCGCCTCGGTTCGTTCCCCCATGCATGTGCTCAACGCCGGACTGATCGGTGCGGACATCTGTACAATTCCTTATAACGTTATGACTCAGTTGGCCAAACATCCACTGACGGACATCGGAATTGAAAAGTTTCTAGCCGATTGGGAAAAAACCAAATAACCATAAATTAAAAACAGGTTTTCATTTTATCAGGCCGGAGGTATCCCCTCTGGCCTGTTTTTATTGGGGGCACTTGCCCTTTCTCCTGACCAAGATATAGTTTGCGCATCATCCTTCGACAATTATCTGACCTGTTGGTGGCCTGACCACTTGACAATCTGCCATCAAATCAGGTATACGCACCAATGTAGATATTCTCCGAGACTGTTGTTTCGATATTTTAGCGGAAAACTGCCGGAGAGCAGCACCTTTTTTTCAACCAGGCAAGGCTGTGGATGAAAGGTCACTAAGTGTCAGTAAATACGGGGTGCCAAAATCGTCCAGGCGATCAGAACAATCTTAAACACAAACAAATCAAACAAAAGCAACAAAGAAAAAAACAACCTGAGAATATGATATATAAAAATATGAAGTGATTTTGACAGGATTGATGTACCAGGCGAAAATGAACCTGATGATTTATTTGCAAAGAAAATCATTAACAACCAGACAAAAACAAGAAAGGTGAGCCATGGATTTGCATGAATTTCAAGCTAAAGGCCTGCTCAGAAATTACGGCGTACCCGTTCCTGATGGTGGGGTTGCCTCCACTGCCAGTGATGCTCTTCGCGTCGCAAAAGAACTGAAAGGCGATGCCTGGGTTATCAAAGCACAGGTGCATGCAGGTGGTCGTGGAAAAGCTGGCGGCGTAAAAATTGTCAAAACTTTCAGTGAGGTTTATGACGAAGCCTCTCATATGCTGGGGATGAAAATCATCACCAAGCAGACCGGTCCGGAAGGCAAGATTGTCCGCCGGACCCTGATAGAGAAAGCGACGGACATAAAGCAGGAAATTTATCTCAGCTTTCTTGTTGACCGTGACTCCGAACAACACATGATTATCGCCAGCTCTGAGGGCGGCGTGGACATTGAGGAAGTCGCAAAAAACAATCCTGACGCAATTATTAAAGAACGCATCAACCCGGTTACCGGGATGGGCCATTTTCTCGGCAGAAAAATTGCGAAAAAAATCGGCCTTGACTCCAGTCTGCTGAATCAATTTGCCGATGTGGCAAACAAAC
>JADFVC010000218.1 GCA_015222355.1 Chloroflexota bacterium
CGGTAAAACGCAGGCAACTGCCGTTGGTAAAAATGATATCCACATGATCATGCTTGTTTTCAGTTGTTTCCGCCGGGATCACGCGCAAACTGCCCGACATCCCCAGGTGAAGAATCAAGGTTCCTGTCGCAAACCGCAGCAACAGATATTTGGCACGCCGCTCAACAGCTTGGACCTCCAGGCCGGGCAGTCGATGACACAACTGTTGATCAAGAGGCCAACGCAGCTTTGGCGTGCGCAGAACCAGTTCGGCGACCCTGAGACCGATAATCAATGGGGCTATCCCGCGGCGGGTCGTTTCTACTTCAGGAAGTTCCGGCATATCAATAGCGGATCTTGGGGGATACTTGATCGAAATGACTGAAATTGATCTGCTCCGGTGCTCCGGTATAATCATCCCCTCCGAGCTTTTGCGCAGAGTGATAACGCCAACCTTCAGCTGTATCGATCAGCAAAGCCAGCTCGTAAAAACATTGGGAAACCCCGTCAACAGACAGTTCCATCAACAAGAGATGTTCCTCGCTGCCGTCAGCAAGCTGTCGTTGGCGCAGTGAGCTCCAGCGGTTCACCACTATTCCACTCAATTGCTGCTCGGCAAACTGACAATAAGCGGCGGCGTCCGGGAACTGCTGCAAAAAAGGCGCATCAACATGATAACCGGCATACACTGCGGCATAATCTGCATCTTTCAGGGCTTTAAAACGAGAAGCTAAAAACTGTTCGGCGGTCATTCTTTCAACCTCGGATCCAGGGCATCACGAATCCCCTCACCGAGGAGATTATAACCCAGCACGGTAATTAAAATTGCAACACCGGGAAACACCGACAACCACCAGGCGCTGCCAAGGGTCTGTTTGCCGGTAATCAGCATGTTTCCCCAGGAAGGCGTGGGCGGCTGCACCCCAATCCCGAGAAAAGACAGGGCGCTTTCCGTCAGAATGGCCCCGGCGATACCCAGGGTGGCCGAAACCAGCACCGGAGAAAGAGCATTCGGCAGAATATGCCGGAATATCAGACGCAGATCAGAGGCCCCCAGTGCTTGTGCGGCAAGCACAAAATCACGTTGTCGCAGACTGAGAAACTCGGCACGAATCAGCCGCGCTACTCCCATCCAGCTGGTCAGGCCGATGACGATCATGATATTCCAGATTGATGGATCCAGAAAAGCAATCACCGCGAGAATCAGGAAAAAAGTCGGGAAGCAGAGCATGATATCGACAAACCGCATGATTAACGCATCAATCCAGCCACCGTAATACCCTGCCAGAGAACCGAACAGAATACCGATCAAACTGGAGACGCCGACGGCGACAAAACCGACCAGCAAGGAGATGCGTGCACCGTACAACATCCTCACCAGCACACCACGACCTAAATCATCCGTACCCAGAGGGTGTTCCCAGCTCGGTGGCAACAGTTGTTGTCCGACATCAATGACAGAAGGATCGGCACAGATAAAAGAGGCGACTGCGGCCATCAAAAACATACACAGAACTATCGCACCGCCGACCATAGCCATCCGATTATGGCGCAGGCGTTGCCAAACAACATCACGGATAAATACACTACGCTGGGTCGCCATAATTAACCAAACTTTATCCGCTCTACGTCAATCGCACTCAAAATGCCCTTCTCCTGCAAAACCTCCAGCAAACGATCAACTCGCACATCATCCCCCGGAAGGTCACTGAAGTCGACGCTGTGTTGTTCCAAGATGAAATTTTCAACTGGAGGTTCGGGCGTCTGCAGCGGTTCAGCCGGCAGATTATTTTTCAAGGCTTGACAAATTTCATTTTCCGAGGCCAGCACCGGCAGCACCCGGCAGCCGCTCGCAAACTGCAATTCGTTAATCAGGTTTTGGTTGGTCGGATCAGTCATCGCCACGCGGAGAATCTTCTCTGACCCTGAATGACGTAACTCAATCGGCACCACCAGCAAATACTTCAATTTTTCTGCCGGCAAAATTGCGATTAATTCCGGAGGAATTTCTA
>JADFVC010000219.1 GCA_015222355.1 Chloroflexota bacterium
CGATTCTCGGTGCTTCCCTGGCCGGTGCCAAGGTGCTTGATGCAACCTCGGGTCCCGGCATGTCACTCAAACAGGAACTGATCGGCTACGCCTGTATCGCCGAGATTCCCTGTGTCGTTGTCAATGTCATGCGTGGCGGCCCGTCGACCGGAATGCCGACCGGCCCGAGCCAGTCGGATATGCAACAGGCAAAGTGGGGAACCCACGGAGACCATGCAGCGATCGTTTTGACTCCGGCTTCCTGCCAGGAGATCTACGAAGAGACGGTGCGTGCTTTTAATCTGGCTGAAAAATATCGCATGCCGGTGCAGATTCAGATTGACGAAATTGGTGCCCATATGCGTGAGCGGGTCGAGTTTGCCGAGCCCGGCGAGCTTGAGGTGATTGACCGTGAAGTCGCTACCTGTTCACCGGAAGAATACAAGCCTTACGCTGATACCGAGGGTATTGTTGCGCCGCTGGCTCCCTTCGGCAGTGGCTATCGCTATCATGTCACAGGCCTGAACAAGGCTGCTGACGGTTTCCCGACCACCAAGGCTGAATTGGTTGCCCATGAAGAGCAGCGCCAGATCGACAAAGTCATGCTCAATGCGGCCGATATCGAGAAAAACGAGGAATATCAGCTGGAGGATGCCGAGGTTGTCCTCTTTGCCTATGGAACGACCAGTCGAAGCGCACGTTACGCAGTGAACGAACTGCGTAAGGAGGGCGTTAAGGCCGGTATGTTCCGCCCCCTGACCATGTGGCCCTTCCCCGAGAAGCGGATTGCCGAACTGGCTGATCAGGCCAAGGCGATCGTTTGCGCAGAGATGAATCTGGGGCAAATGGTGATCGAGATTGATCGCGTGGCTAAAGGGAATTGTGTAGTTGCCCACATCGGGCGTGTCGATGGGGAGCCGATCAATCCCGGCCAGATCATCGACAAGGTCAAGGAGGTTCTCTAATGGCTTACGATTACGAAAAATCGCTCCGTCCGGGCAAACTGCCTCATATCTGGTGTCCCGGTTGTGGTCATGGCATTGTCCTGAAGGGGCTGATCCGGGCCATGGACACCTGTGAGCTGGATAGGGACAAGACCGCTGTCGTTTCCGGTATCGGCTGTGCCAGTCGTCTGCCGGGTTATCTCGATGCCTGCACCCTGCATACCGCCCATGGCCGCGCCGCTGCTTTTGCGACCGGAATTAAAATGGCCAATCCGGAAATGACGGTTCTTTGTGTTGGTGGTGATGGTGATGGTACGGCAATCGGCGGCAACCACTTCATCCATGCTTGCCGTCGTAACATTGATATGACCTATGTCATCATGAACAACTACATCTACGGCATGACCGGTGGCCAGTTTTCCCCCTGCACCCCGACCGGCATGAAAGCCTCAACCACGCCTTACGGCAACCCCGATCCGATTTTTGATATCGGCAAGTTGGCGATCGGTGCCGGTGCAACTTATGTTGCCAGAACCACTGCTTTCCATGCGACTCAGATCGATAAATTGATCGTTGAGGGGATTAAGCACAAGGGAATGGCTGTTATTGAAGTTCTGGATGACTGCCCGACGTCTTACGGACGCCGGAACAAGTTCCGCAGTGTGGTCGAGATGATGAAGCGTCTTAAAGATATTGCCGTGCCCGTCACTGCCGCAGCAAAGATGACTGATGAGCAGTTGGAAGGTAAGGTTTTGACCGGTGTTCTTTATAAAGAAGAGCGACCGGAATACACCGAGCAGTATGCTCAGCTCATCCAACGCGTCCAGGGCGCCTGATTACCTAAAGGGGAATTGAATCATGGCTGAAAGATATGAACTTCGATTTTCCGGTGCTGGTGGTCAGGGTCTGATCACGGCCGGAATTATTTTGGCAGAAGCAGCGTCAATCGTTGATGACAAGTACGCTGTTCAATCACAAAGCTACGGTCCCGAGGCGCGTGGTGGGGCCTCGAAGGCTGAGGTTATTATCTCGGATGAGCCGATCGACTATCCCAAGGCTACAGTCGTTGATGCCTGCCTGGCAATGACGCAGGAAGCCGCAGACAAGTATGCCGTCGGCATCAAGCCGGGAGGCCTGTTGCTCATAGACACTGACTTTGTGAAAAATGTGCCCAAAGGCGATTTCAAAGTCTATGACATGCCGATTATTCGGACTGCTAAAGTTGAGATTGGTCGGGAAATTGTCGCCAATGTGATCGCTTTGGGTGCTATGATCGCATTGACTGACGTTGTTTCTCGTGAATCCGGGGAAAAGGCGGTTCTACGAAAGGTTCCGGAAGCCTTTATCGACCTGAATAAGAAGGCTTATAGCCTTGGGTTCGAAAAGGTTAAGGAGCTTCTGGCGAAGTAATTCTGTCGCCGGATAAATTAAGATAGGTTACAAGGGAGGCCCGGTGTATTTTGCGCCGGGCCTTACTTTGTTTAAACAGCAGGAGTAGTCATGAAATTTTTTTTGTTGGCTTTTGTTCTTGTCACAATACTGATATCTGGAGCCTCCGCTCAGGAAACCCAGATGACAGAAAAAGACAAACTGGGCTATGCCATCGGCATGAGTATCGGCATGAATATGAAAAAACAGCATGTTGATGCCACCGCTGAGTCGTTGGCTGCAGGTCTCAAAGATGCATTTGCCGGAACCGGAACCCTGCTGACAGAAGAGGAAATGGTCCAGATACTCACCGCCTATCAGCAGGAAATGCAGATGAAGCAGGTGGCGGAACAGGCCGCTATCGCAGCCGCTCAGGTGAAAAAATCCGCACTTTTTATGGAAGAAAACGGCAAAAAAGAGGGTGTGAAGACTTTGCCGAGCGGTTTGCAATATAAGGTTCTGACTGCCGGTACCGGTCAGTCACCTGCCGCAGATTCGACTGTCGAAGTGCATTATCAGGGCCAACTGGTTGATGGTACCGAGTTCGATAGCTCATATAAGCGTGGTGAACCGGCAACGTTTCCGGTGAATGGTGTGATTTCCGGCTGGACTGAAGCCCTCCAGTTGATGAAAGAGGGTGCCAAGTGGCAGTTGGCGATTCCCGCAGCACTGGCTTATGGGGAACGGGGCTTTCCGCCAGCCATTCCACCTAACTCGGCTCTTATCTTTGAAGTAGAACTTATTAAAATTATTGAATAGTTTGTGCTTTTCCTGGATTATTGTCAGCCCCACCGGAGTGAAACCGGTGGGGCTGTTTTTTTATCATTGTATAAGAATGAACATCCCGCTCAGTGTTCCATAGCCGCTCTTTGTCAGGTTTTTTCCTGTTTCTGATCTGTGGTGTCGGCCGGGTTCTTTCCGTCTGTTCAATCTCTGGCAGAAACTGGCTCAATATAATTAGGACGATACTTCCGAGTAACAGCATTTCAAACATCTCTACCTCCTTGTCGATTTCCCTTTTAGTCTTTATCGCTCCTTTCTGTGTCATTTAATGTCACTGTCTTGGCGGCGGGGGGAATTTACAGTTGTTTTGAGCTGCTTTAAACTGTGGTTTTTAGCCTGAAATAGGCTATGTGAAGATTGACAGTTGTGGCTAAGATCGTATACAGTATGCAGTGTTTTGCCCACGTCATGTCTTAAAACTATGGCGGATTTCGTTTGAAGATTTACCTATCGCGCAGTTATGCTGCAAACCTTGATAATGGAGGAGAGAGATGATTGAAGCTTATTTGAAGCATGAAGAAGAGCGTAATGCTCAAGGTATTCCGGCACTGCCGCTGAATCCTGAACAGGCAACCGGTCTCTGTGAACTCCTGCAGAACCCGCCTGCAGGGAAAGAAGACTTTTTGCTGAACCTGCTCACTGAGCGGGTTTCTCCGGGGGTTGATCCGGCTGCCGAAGTCAAGGCGGCTTTTTTGGCTGACCTTCTATCCGGTGCGAAAACTTCACCACTGATTGACAAGGTTAAAGCCGTTCAGATCCTCGGCAGCATGATCGGCGGTTACAATGTTCAGCCGCTGATCGGTGCCCTGTCCGATGCCGAACTGGCTGACGAGGCTGTCGCAGCGCTGTCAGCAATGACCTATGTTTATGACGCTGCACAGCAGGTTATTGACCTGTCAAAGAACAACGCCGCAGCAAAAAAGGTTGTTGAAAGCTGGGCCAATGCCGAGTGGTTCTCGAACAAGCCTGCAATGGCAGAAACCATTACCGTCAAAGTGTTCAAGGTTGAAGGCGAAATCAACACGGATGATTTCTCTCCTGCCGGAGATGCCTGGAGTCGTCCGGATATCCCACTGCATGCCCTGGCCATGGGTAAAACCCGTTTCCCGGGTGGTATCGAAGAAATTGCCAAGTGGCGTGCCGAAGGTCATCAAGTTGCTTTTGTCGGTGATGTGGTTGGAACCGGTTCTTCCCGTAAGTCGGCATGTAACAGTGTTCTCTGGTAC
>JADFVC010000220.1 GCA_015222355.1 Chloroflexota bacterium
AAGCCGGGACAGCCCCCGATGGTACTGGGGACAGTCCCGGCTTTACTCCCAGCGTACAAAAGCCCTTAAACTAGCGCCATTCATGATACACTCGCAAAAAGTCATGAGATGATTAGTAAAAAGAAAATGAGAAAATTATTTAAATAATTTATGATGATGCCGGTTGTCAACACCGCCTGAGACACTTACGCACAAATGGCCCAACTGGTAACCTGCTGATTTATCCGTAACATCCAAGGGAGAGACGCCATCGTCTCTCCCTTTTTTTGCCTGAATTTTCAGAATTCATGTACATTAAAGATTCCCGCAACCTATTGATCGTTTTTATCCCGAGTGACAGGCAAACATGAATGACGATTTTTTTCAGATAATCGTTGCTCTCGCAGTGATTCTGATTGGTGCCCTGGTCGGTGGCCGGCTGGCAACACTCTGCCGCATTCCCCGGGTCACCGGTTATCTGCTGGCCGGCCTGCTGGTGGGACCTTCTTTTGCCGATCTTTTTGACCTGCCGCAGCTGGTCTCTCATTTTTCCCTCGGCGAACTGCGTCCGATCTCCGATGTTGCCCTGGCCTTGATCCTGATGAATATCGGCGGGCAGCTACGGACCAAAAACCTGCGTCGCTGGAAACAACGGATCTTCCTCTTTTCTTTCAGTGAGGCTCTCGCCACGGGATTGCTGGTTGCCCTGGCGGTCTTCGCGGTTAATTTTCTGCTGCTGAAAACCACCGTCGCTTCCTTGAGCCTGCTGCACACCTCGCTCCTGTTCGGGATTTTTACCGGAGCGACCGGCATCGCCACAGCTCCCGCCGCCACTCTGATGGTGATTCGTGAATATGAAGCTGAAGGGCCGGTCACCAGTGCGCTCTTGACCCTGGTCGGGCTGAACAACCTGATTTCGGTCCTGGCATTTACGGTGGCCGCACAGCTCCTGGTGCTGCCGGGAGGAGACCTGAGCAGCGTCGCCTATCAAACCCTTGTACCGCTGCTGATCGGCGGCAGTTTCGGCTTCGGCATGTCATTCCTGGCGCAGCGGATGGAACTGGCCAGTGAACACAAAATTCTCATCCTCGGCGGCGTAACCACGGTTGTCGCCATCAGCCGGGGCCTCGGTCTTGAACCATTACTGACCTGCATGGCCCTCGGGATGGTTCTGGCCAACAGTTCGCCCCGCTGGCACCGCCTGCTGAAATCTTTGCAGGAGATCGATTATCCTCTCTATGTGATCTTTTTCGTTCTGGCCGGAGCCAATTTACATATTGAAACCCTCAACCACATCGGGATCCTCGGGATTGCCTATGTCCTTGCCCGCACCGGTGGCAAACTGGCCGGCAGCTGGCTGGGAGCCAGGCTGGGTCGTTTCGGCCACCGCGAACGGACCTGGATCGGCATGACCCTGCTGGCCCAAGCGGGCATGGCGATCGGGCTGGCGGCCACCCTGGCCGACACCTGGCCAGAAGGGGGCAAACTGATTCAAACGGTTATTCTCGGTTCAGTGATTATTTTTGAGTTGATCGGTCCGCTGGCGGTTCGTCATGGTCTGGTTAAGGCGGGGGAGGTGCCGATTCTTTCGGTGCTGCGAAAAAGGGCTCCACAGGGGGCCATGGAAGGCTTACACAGTGTCGCCAACCATTTCCGCAACAATCTGGGTTTGCCTGCCGGACATAAGGTTGAAAATCCCGGCGATATTCTGGTGCGGCATGTCATGCGCCACAATGTTGAAACCATCCACCATGCCACCAATTTCCAGGAATTACTGCGGATCATCGCCCACAGCCGCTATGATCGTTTCCCGGTTGTCGATGATGAACACAATTTTGTCGGTATTATCAATTACACGGAGGTCCGCAACCTGTTGTTCGATCCCTCCCTCTCCGGCCTGCTGGTCGCAAAGGATCTGGTTTCTTCAGCCCATCACTCAATCCCGCCGGACACGCCCCTGCGGGAGGCCCTGAAAACCCTGCAGAAGAAAAGAAACATCAGCTACTTCCCGGTGATCGATCCGGAAAAACCGAAGATCCTGCTCGGCATTCTCAGTCAGAATGATGTCCTCTCGGCTTTTCGGCGCTTTGATCTCGACAGCTGACCCTTAACGACAACCGGCCCGGAGACAAAGAAGGCGCCCCGCTCGGGACGCCATCGTATTCTTTTTTGCGAGACCATCCTTCTTGCCTGTCAACAATTTCAAGATTACTGTTCAAGAAACTTTTTCGCCATCTTCGCCTGTGCAGAATCCGGGTACTCATCCAGCAGCTTCTGCATGGTGGTCCGCGCATTCCGGCCATCCCCCAGGGCATTGAAAGCCAACCCCTGTTTGAGCATTGCCGCCGGTGCTTTGGGGTGCTTGGCATATTTGCTGATGACATCCTGCAGTTGCAGAATTGCCAGCTCATATTTCTTTTCCCCGTACAGCGCCTCACCGCTCCAGTAAAGGGCATTGACGTACAATTCATGCTGCGGATACTTGGCAGAGAAGGTTTCCAATAATTGCCGCCCCTCGGCAAACCGCTCTTCTTTGCGAATCTTGTCAAGAGCCCGCTGATAGAGTTGCTCTGCGGTTTCCTCCGGGGCTTTCAGCGATTCTGCAACTGCGGGCGGACTCACCGTTTCCGCTGTGACGGGTCGCTGCTCAAGCTCCTCGACGCTGCTCAGCAAGGAGCTGAGCTGTAAACCGAGGTCATCCTTAATCAGCTGCAAGTCATCAGCTAATTGCCGATTATCACGATTCAGATCATCGAGTCGGCCGTTGATTGACTGATATTCGACCCGCAGGTTATCCAGCCCCGCCTGTAGTTCCGCAACCTGGCGCTGCAACTGATCACCTTCCGCACTGCCGCTGGTAACGGCGTCGGTTTTCTGTACTTCAAGCTGGGCCAAGCGCCGTTTCATCTGCTCCAGATCCATCTCCATCCGCAGTTGTGTGTCGGATGGCGGAATACAGGCTGTGAGCAGAAGCAATCCCAACAGTATTGATAGCAAACGCATTAAACCTCTCCTCTGGAAACAAAAAAAAGGCCGCACATCTGCAATGCGCGGCCCTGATGGATCACTCGTTTAGATTAACGACGAGCATTGAACTCTGCACGACGATTCTTGGCCCAGGCCGCTTCAGTCTTCGCCGGGTCGAGAGGGATCTCTTCACCGTAGGAAATGATGCTCACGCGGCCTATGGAGACACCGAGAGAAACCAGGTGGCTCTTGGTTGCCATGGCGCGCTTTTCACCGAGAGCCAGGTTATACTCATCGGAACCGCGCTCATCACAATGTCCCTCAATCTGAACGTTGATCGTCGGGGCCGCTTTCAGCAAGCTGGCATTCCTCGCCAACTGCTGCCTGGCAGCGTCCGTGAGAACATACTGGTCAAAGTCAAAATAAATCCGCAGCAAACCACTGACTGCCTTGTTAGCGGCAGCTTCTGCTGCGGCAATGCGTGCAGCTTCAGCTGCTGCTTCGTCCACGGGTTGTTCTTCAATAACCGCAGGCTGTTGCTGCAGAACCTGCTCTTGAGTCGGTTGTTCCGTCACGAGAGGTTCTTCCGTTAGCGGTTTCTTGGCACAACCGGCTGCCAGCAAGGTCAGAACAAAGAGCATTACCACCAGCCGGGTCAGGTTAAGCTTTGGCATCATCAGCCACTCCTTTCGCATCTGCGATCAACATTGAAGATCGATTGAATCATTATCTATTTCGAGAACCCCGCCCATTATACAGAAGAGCGAGACAAAAACAACACCCGTTCCGACCTGATTTATTGATTTACCAACGTGCTGACCAGGCGGGGTGGGTATCATGACCGCCTTTGCTAGAAATTTTCCGGGCTCCGGTTCCATCTGCCCGCATGATCCAGATCGATTTTTCACCACCTCGGTCAAGAGAATAGATGAGAAACCGTCCGTCCGGACTCCAGCGGGGATGCTCTTTACTCCCCGGCCCGAACGTCAACTGTCGCTCATCACTCCCGTCCGAGCGGATCGAGAAGAGATTGAATTCGCTCCCCTCCAACCGGGCAAAAACGATCCGCTTTCCCTTCGGGCTCCAGGCCGGGGTCGCGTTATATTTCCCCGCGTAGGTCAAGCGGTTCACTTCCAGGGTATGGATATCGACGATAAAAATGTTCGGATTACCGCGCCGGTCCGAGACAAAGGCGATTCTATGCCCATCCGGGCTCCAGGAGGGGTCGACATCAATGCCGTAATGATTGGTCAACCGCCGGTGGATGGTACCGTCGGTGCCAAGCAGGTAGAGTTCCGAGTTTTTATCCTTCGACAGGGTCAGGGCAACCTCGCGGCCATCCGGGCTGTAACGCCCGCCGATGTTCAATCCCGGCTTGAGGGAAAGACGTGATTCGCGGCCGGTGTAGATCTCCTTGCGATAGAGGTCAGGGTTCCCTTTGTCGTATGAAGTGAAGATCAACTCTTTACGGGTCGGCGAAAAATCCGGATTGAGGACGATGGAACGATGGTCGGTCAAGCGCAACCGCTGATGGCCGTCAACATCCATCAGGTAGAGTTCCTTACGCCCGGTGCGCTTGGAAATATAGGCAATCCGGCTGTTGAACGGGCCGGACTCACCGGTCAAACTGAGCAATATCTGGTCGGCAAAGGTGTGGGCAATGCGCCGCACATCTGCCAGCGTGCCGATATAGCGGCGTCCGGTTAACAAGCGCCGCGAGATAACATCGTAGAGCCGCAGCTCAACCGTCAGCTTGCCCGCCTCAAAACGATAGCCCCCTTTGATCAGGACCTCGGCTCCGAGCATTCGCCACTGGCCGAAATCGACCTGGGTACTGTGCAGGGTAAGTTTTTGCGCATCGCCCAAAAAAGCTTCCGGATCGACCAGGTCAAACAAGCCGGACAGATCCAGATCATTTTCCAGCACCTGCTGGAATTCTTCGGCAACGCCAGCCTGCACAGCCCCCATCGGTAACAACGAGGTGATCGCCAGGGGAATGATTTGTTCGCCAGGTGCGCTGATTTCTATTCTCACTGCCGCCGCGCTGCCTGCGTAAAAAAAATAGAGCACTGCGGCGGCTAATATTGCCCGAACTATTTTCATGGTCTATCCAACATATCCTTCAGGTTAAAAATAACGGTAAAATCTGTTTGCTCCTGCAGCGGTTGCCCCAAATCTTTCGATTTTAGAATGGCACGCAGCAGCGAACTGTCAAAAATCTCATTCCCCGACTTCTCTTCGAAGCGGTAGTGACGTAGCTTTCCTTCTGCACTGTAAACAAGAAGCACAACCGCTTCAAGTTGTCGAGTCGCTAGCTGGTATTGGGACAAGCGCCACTGCCGGGTAATAAATTCACGGACATAATCCCGTTCATCGACTCCAATCTCATCCCCCTTGCCCGTGACTGAACCGACCGGAGCGTCGGCCACCGGGGATTTAACCTGCTGGCTTTCTGCTGCCACCGCTGCTCGCAAAGCATCCAGATGATCTTTTCGCTCCTGCTCGGCCCGTTTCTTGGCCTGTGCCGTACGCAACTCTTCCAGGCGTTTCTGCAAAGCGTTTTCCTGGGCCTTGCTGACTGCAGACGTTGGTTCAGGCTTGGAAACCGTTCTTGGTGTCGGCTTAGAGGCTGGCTTTGGCTTCGCTTTGACCGTGACCGGTTTTGGTTTGGGAGGAATCGGCTTCGGTTTGACCGGTTTCGCCTTAGGCGGAACAACCTTCTTGGGCGGCTTCTTTTTCACCGGTGCCGCTTCGGGGCGCCCGGCCTGGGGCTTTTTCACCGGTTTATTGACCAGGTTAACCCGGTAAACCGGGGGCTTGACCGGATCTTTTTTCGGAAACCAAGGGGTATGATAAAGAACCGGCAGCAACAGGTGCAGCAGAAAAGACACCAGCAACATCCGCCGGAAACCGGGCTCGAACACTGACTGCAACTGCTGCCAGCGCTGTTTGCGAGAAGAGTCCATGGGGCCGTGGCTACTCCTCCGGGAGGCGGGTCACCATCCCCAACTTTTCCACCCCGGCCCGTTTGACTGCGGCCATCACTTGAACCACTCGGCCATAAGGAACCTTTTGATCGGCCTCAAGAAAAACCTCGCGATCCGGTTTTCCCTTGAGGGCCTGCTGCAAAACCGGGCCAAGCTTGCTGATCTGTTTCACCTCGGCTTTGCCGATAAAAATCTTGCCGCTGCGCTCTATGGTCACCACCAGCGGTTCCTGCTGAGCTAGCAGACTGGGAGATTCCGCCACTTCCGGCAGATCGACCTGCACCCCCTGATCAAGCATCGGTGCGGTCACCATAAAGATAATCAGCAACACCAACATGACATCGACGAAAGGCGTCACGTTGATCTGTGACAGACTGCTGCGTCGGCCAGTGGCGGGACGTCCGAGTTCCATTTAGCGACTCCGTTCCATCCGTTCGACGATGTTGAGGAACTCCTGACTGAAATTGTCCATCTCGCCGATCAGTACATTCACTTTGTTGAGAAAGTGGTTGTAACCCATGACTGCCGGGATCGCCGCCGCCAGACCGATGGCCGTGGCGATCAGCGCCTCGGAGATCCCCGGCGCGACAACCGCCAGCGAAGCACTGCCGGTCTGACCGATCCCGTGAAAGGCGCCCATGATCCCCCAGACGGTGCCGAACAGACCGATGAAGGGGGCTGTCGAGCCGGTGGTGGCAAGAAAGGTCAGGTATTTTTCCAGGCGGAGAGTTTCCTGGGTGGTTGCCCGGCGCAGCGCTCGACCGACAATTTCCGTCGTATCCATCTTCAGCGAAAAATCACCCGTTTCACCAGGTTCGGCAGTCCTTTTCTGCAGCTGCAGTATTTCATGATAACCCTCGCGGAACAGGGTCGCGAGTGGCGAGTTATCGAACTCCTTAATCCCCTGCCCAACCACATCGAAACGCTTCTTGCTCCAAAAAAAATCGAGGAACCGAGCGGAATCCTTGATCGCCTTTTGCACAACGGTGAACTTGTAAAAAATGATCGCCCAGGAAACAAGCGAAAAATAGACTAGAATCAGCAGCACCAGCTTGACAACCGGTCCGGCTTGCAGCACCAGATCAAACAAAAGATTTCTCCTTTAGACAAAGTCCCGACGAGTGTCCTCGCTCGAAGTAAAGTCGCTATCGCCGGATTATCAGACAGCTAACAAGGCAAGTCAACAGCTTGCTGAGGATCGCTTGCCCGGCAAGTACTCTGCCAAATGGCTACGCAGATAATCGGCAGTTTGTGTCATCGGAAAGCGGTGTAAAAAACACTTTTAATGGCATGTTTTGTCTGGAGTTATCCACTTCTTCCACAGGTTTTTCCACAGCTCAGGATCTTTGTTCCTCAACCATGGCATAGGCAGAATGATTGTGGATCGACTCAAAATTTTCGCACTGGATCCTGAACCAGTAGATTTCCGGAACCGTCCGCAGCTTTTCTGTGACCGCCCGCACCATATCTTCAACAAACATCGGGTTGTCATAAGCCTGTTCCGTCACGGCTTTTTCATCCTCCCGCTTGAGCAGGGAGTAGACCTGGCAACTGGCACAATCTTCCACCCAGTCGATCAGGTCTTCAAGCCAGATATGCTCACGGTAGCGAATCTGCACGGTCACGATGCTTCGCTGGTTGTGGGCACCACGCTCGCTGATCTCTTTTGAGCAGGGGCAGAGAGAGGTCACCGGAATACTGGCTTCAAGCAGAAAGTCGAACTCCTCAGCAAGGCTACCGAGCATCCGGCACTGGTATTCAAGCAGGCTTCGCGCCCCGGACACCGGAGCACGTTTTTCAATAAAATAAGGAAAGTCCAGTTCCAGGTGAGCCCGATCCGCCTCCAGCCGCTGCTTCATCTCGGCGAGTATCACCTCCATATTATCGACACTGATCTCGCCATGGTAGAGGTTGAGCACTTCAATAAAACGGCTCATGTGGGTTCCCTTAAACTGCTCGGGAAGATCGACATACATGTTAACCCGCGCCACCGTATGCTGCTGTTCGCGGTATTTGTCCTGCACCACAATCGGGTAGCGGATATCCTTGACGCCCACCTTGTCGATGGCAATCTTACGAGAGTCAAGACTCTTCTGCATATCGGGCATCGGTGCCATCGGCAACCTCTCAACCGGCTCAGACATAATCGATCGGATCCTCGCAACCCGCTTCGGCAAACCCCTGCAAACGCAACCGGCAGGAATCACAATGCCCACAGGAAAACCCTTCCGGGGTCGGATCGTAGCAGGAATGGGTCAACCGATAATCAACTCCCAACGCCAAGCCCTGCTGGATAATCTGCGCCTTGGTCAAATCGATCAACGGCGCGTGAATCCGGTAAGGCGTCCCTTCAACCCCCGCTTTGGTCGCCAGGTTGGCCAGCTGCTGAAACGCTTGGATAAACTCGGGACGACAGTCGGGGTAGCCGGAATAGTCAAGGGCATTGACACCAATAAAAATATCGCTGGCTCCGAGCACTTCCGCCCACCCCAGGGCAAAGGAAAGGAAAATGGTATTGCGTGCGGGAACATAGGTTACCGGGATACTGTTTTCGGCAATCCCGTCTTTCGGCACAGCGATATCGTCAGTCAAAGCACTGCCACCCAGCTGCCGCAGGTTGATGTCGATGACCATGTGTTTTTTGGCGCCGATCAGCGGGGCGTACTCGCGGGCTTTGTCCAGCTCAACGGTGTGACGCTGACCATAGGCGAAGCTGAGAGCATAGGGCTCAAACCCCTGCTCACGGGCAATCGCCATGCAGGTGGTTGAATCAAGACCACCGCTGTAAAGAACCACGGCTTTTTTCATTCGTTAACCTCGTTTTTTTATATATCTTCCGCTTGTAGGACGCTAAAAACACCCCTTCACGAAGCTTAGGCTGATTGGCCTTGTGCGTCAAGCACCGGGCTTGTGCTCTTCATGGAGATGATCGGAGCCCAAACGGTGGACCTTGAGCAGGTTGGTCGTACCGGGGGCGGAAACCGGACTGCCCATCGTGATCACCACCACATCGCCGCATTGCAGCAGGCCCGAGTCGAGAACCGCCGCTGCGACCGAGGTGATCTGCGCTTCGGTGTCCCCCTGAATATCGACCCGCAGCGAACGAACCCCCCGGTAAAGGGCGAGGCGACGGCGCACCTGCTGCGACGGAGTGACCGCCAGGATCGGCAGACCCGGCCGGTACTTGGCAACCAATGCCACGGTGCTGCCGGTCTGGGTAAAGGCGAGGATCGCCGCCGCGCCGACATTTTTCGCCACTTGGCAAGCGGCCTGACCGATCGCTTCCGGCAGGGTGCGATAATCGTTGACGATCGGGGATATTTCGAACAGTCTGGCACGCAACTGCGGATCCCCTTCGACATCGCGTGCCACCCGGTCCATCAC
>JADFVC010000221.1 GCA_015222355.1 Chloroflexota bacterium
GTGTTTGCTCCTGACGATCTAGAGAAATTTGCCAATGGCACAGCCCGAACCTTATTCCGGCGTCATTTTCAGGAACAGCTGCTGCCCCAACTTGCACAATCGCGACCAAAGCTGATCGCTCTGTCGATCAACTATCTGCACCAGGCGCTTCCTGCTTTTGAGCTTGCCGGGCTGTTGCGGAGGCAGTTTCCTGCGGCAACCCTGGTTGCTGGTGGTGGCCTGATCACCTCCTGGCAACGTCCCCTGCGGCAATTGAATTTACGTTTACCCCCGTTTGACCACCTGGTTTTCGGACCTGGCGAAGCACCGCTGGTCAGCTTGGCTACAGAACAGGCCGGACGTGAATATTTTCTTGCCGATGCCGGCAATATCGGTTTTTCTCCTGATTTCGATTTTGCCCGCCTGGGCGAGTACTTCTCTCCTGAACCGGTTCTGCCGGTCAGTTCATCACGCGGCTGTTATTGGCAGAACTGCCTTTTTTGTCCCGAGGCCGTTGCGCCGGTTCATCCCTACCAGGCTTTTGCTCCGGGGGATTTTCCCTTATTGTTGACCACCTTGTCGAAACAGCACAAGGTGCGCAATTTCCATCTCACCGATAATGCCATCCCGGTGAATATTCTGCGCGGTTTGGCGGCCCGGAGGGATGATTTGCAGGGGCTGCGTTGGTTCGGGTTTGTGCGTTTTGAACCGATTCTGGAAAATGGCGACTTTGTTCAGCAGCTGTCACAAGCGGGTTGCCGCATGTTGCAACTGGGACTGGAGAGTGGTTCACAACAGGTTCTGGATCGGCTCGGCAAGGGGATCGCTGTTGCTTCAGCAAAGAAAATTCTCAGCAACCTGCACGAGGCCGGGATTGCCGCCTACGTTTACATTATGCTCGGGACACCGGGCGAGACGGAAGCTGATGCTGAGATGACACTTGATTTCCTTGAGGAACAGGCAGAAAAAATCGCTTTTCTCAATATCTCAATCATGAACCTGCCCCGCAGCTCCGGGATGCTCGATGACCCTGCCCAGTACGGGATGACCGAGATGCAACTCCAGGATGATCGGAGTGAACTTGGGCTTTATCAGCGGTATCAGGTGAGCGGGGATTGGGATCGCTCCGCTGCCCGTCGCTTCCTTCACAAGCGTCTGCTCGGATCGGCCGTGATTCGCGAACGTGTCAATCGAAAACCTCCGATGTTTACTTCAAACCATTCTTTATTCTTTTTGAATGGATTGAAATAGAGGACGGAATTCCATTTAAATACAGGGAAAATGTTTTCTGTCGAATTGTTTCTTATCAGGGTATTGTCTTAAGCTGGATGCAGAATTTAATATATATCAAATTTAAGTTAAGGAGTTGGCCATGATTAAAAACCAAAGAAGACATTTGTTCTTGATGCTGTTCTGCGTTGCAATTATTGCCGGTTGCCAGACAACAACAGCCATTTACCAGGGAGCAAAGGCTGAGCAGGAAACCGTTGCGGTTCTTCAGGATACAGTCAACGGCCAACAACGTTGGCAGGACCTCTATGTAACCGTCGACTACTCTTTGCGGCAGCAGGTGAACCAATTGGTCGTAGAGGGTGTTTTCACTTTTTCAGATTATCCGCAGATGAATATGGCGATTGTTGATGATTTTAAACTGAAACTTTTTTTGCTGAATCAAGAGAATATTGTTCTCGATTATCTCGATCTCTACCGGACGCTTGGCAATGCCCTTGATGAGAAGATGCCGTTCAAAAAAACTCTGGAAATTTCGCCCGATGTTGTGGCAGTCAGTTTCGGCTATGAAGGCGAATTTGTCGATGAGGTAGGATCCCGAGAAGCTGTCTGGAAGTTACCGAGGCGTTCTTATTGATTGGCTGGGAGCCTGTCAGACCATTCGCCTATTGTTGTCCAATGCACACTAATTAATCATGACAAGCTCATGGCGATAGACATTTGACTTCAGAGTGTATTGCCTTAGAATCTCATTAAGTACCCATGGACAACTACAGAGTTGCCGACGTTTTTACTCAAAGTAGTCATAAAAACTATTTGAGTTTGATTTTGACTGACCTGCTTTAAAAGCCAACGGCAGACTTGACCATTTTGAGCACTTAAATGCCAAGCTGAACGATTTGAGAAATTCATAGGTCACAAAAAAACGAAGGAGAGACTATGGAATTTTTTACGTGTCCGTGTCCCGAAAAGGGAATGGTTGTCCTGAACGGAAATGAGCAAGGATATAACAAGGATGAAAACGGCAAGATCCGCGTATTTCAATGCGGACGGGGGCTACATGAGGTTGCCCTGGAATGTAAGGAGGGAAAGCTGTGCTCGAACTCTCCGCAGGAAGTGATGATTTCGGATACCAATCCAATTACTCCTCAGGAGGTGCCCTTTCAATGCGGATCTTGAAAAGGTTATCCGTTCTTCTTCTGGTTCTGGTCCTTCTGTTGACCGGCTGTGCCCATTATCCTGTCAACCCACCGCTGACCTCTCATGATCCGGAAGCCGGATACCGCTACAACGTTGTTCGAGATATTCCTGATCCTGACAGGCCCTTTGTCCTGCTCTCTTTTTCCGGTGGGGGCACCAGGGCTGCGGCTTTCTCATTCGGGTTGATGGAAGAGCTCAGGCATGTTGAATACCGGACCAAGGACGGTAGTAAGCGGAAACTTCTGGATGATGTAGAAATAATCTCCTCGGTTTCCGGGGGGAGCTTTACTTCAGCCTACTATGCCCTCAATCCGGAAGAATTTTACAACGAATTTCCAGAGAAGTTTCTTTACAGAAATATCGAAAGGGCACTGATCGGTAGGCTCCTTAATCCATACAACCTGATTCGACTCGCATCCCCTGATTTCAGCCGGATAGATATGGCTGAAGAGCTGTATCAAGATACGGTGTTCGGCAACAAGACCTTTGCCGATCTTCTGAAAAAGGGTCAGGGCAAGATCCCGTTTCTGGTGCTGAACGCCACGGACATCGGCATTACCCACCGATTTGAGTTTACCCAGAACCAGTTCGACCTTGTCTGCTCCGACCTTACCGACGTCTCAGTGGCGCGTGCGGTTGCTGCTTCCTCAAATTTCCCGGTGGCTTTTGCGCCTTTAACAATCAATGCCTATAAACACACATGCGGCCCATTGCCGAAATGGATCGACCTGGCGCTTCGCAGTAAAACGCATGATCGTCGCTATGCCGATGCTGTCGCCGGCGCATCCTACCGAGATCCGGACTCCAGATTTGTCCACCTTTTGGACGGAGGACTTTCGGACAACCTCGGGCTGCGGGGGCCGTTTCAGGCAATAACAACCACTGACTCAGCATGGAGTATCCTTCAGCAAGCCAATTTTCAGAGGCTTAACAGGTTGATGGTGATTGCCGTGAATGCAAAAACATCGAAAAAACGGAATTGGAACAAGAAAAGCAAACCTCCTGGAATAGGTGCTGTTCTGGATGTGGTGATGAACGGCCCCATGGACGATGTCTCTTTTGACAGTTTAGAGAATGTTGATAATCATTTCAGGCACATGAAACAACTGGCAGATACTGTTGATGCCTGCAACAGTAAACTCACGGGGTGCCCCGGTGTCGACCAGATCCCGAAGTCGATCATCACTTACTTCACTTTTTCGGAACTTTCCTTTGACCGGATTGAGGACCCGCGCCTTATGCGTTGCCTGCAGGACCTTCCGACATCCTTTGCGCTCCCCCGGAAAACAGTTGATCTGCTTCGGGTTGCAGCAGCGCATTTCCTCATGACTTCTGAGCCCTTCGAAAAGGGGATGCAGAACCTTGACCGGGAATGGAAACCGCGGGAGGTGAAGATCGATCCGGAATTGGTTGATGCTGTATGCGGGGGCAGCAACAGTGGCAAACGAAATGATGGCTATTCTCAAATAAGCGTTGGGCGGAAAATGGACCGTATGAGGAAACCAGGGACGATTCGATGAAGGGAGAGGGCATGACAGCCAAAAACAATTTTTTCCAAGTTGAGAGATTATTAGCCCCACCCATCAAGCGTGCTGCTTACAGTGATCGCATGGCCTATGTTTTGGGTGAGATGTCCGGTCTGGCCTATTTCCCCTATGAGGGGGTTGATGGGATTTTAAGTGATGCTGCTAAGCAGGCGACTGAGATCATATTAAAGGAGAAGGGGAAAGATCTCGAAGAATTCTTATCCAGTTTTGCTGATAAACTATACAGCAATAAAGACTCTAATCTCCAAGTCTTTAAAGCCATTCTTGATGAAGCCGGTTTTTCACACATCCAAGTCTTTGACAAATCAACGACGCAAGGGTTCTTATGTCGAAGAAACGTCCACGATGAGCCTGCCTATCTGGTCCTTGCCTTTCGGGGAACAGAGCAGAAGATCGGCGACTGGTTGACTGATGCTCAGGCTATCCCCACTCAAAAAGACGGCTACAGGGTTCACTCTGGATTTTATAAGGCGTTCAACCTGGTGGCGGACGACATCAAACTCGCACTGAACGATAAGGCATGTTTTGATGAGCATGGCAAAAAACTGCCTCTTTATATCACCGGTCATTCTCTCGGCGGAGCATTGGCGCTTCTGGCGACCAAGTATATCAGCCATGACGAAGGGGGGTCCTGTTATACGTTTGGAGCTCCAAGGGTCGGGGACTACGAATTCTTTTTTGACATCAAGGCACCCGTCTACCGGGTGGTGAATTCAAGTGATATTGTGCCGCGTGTCCCACTTGGCGCGGCTAATCAATTGCTTATCGGATTGGTAAAGGGACTCGGCTGGTTGTTGGGTTTCTCACCTCAAATCAAATCTCTCTTCGATTGGGCTGAACGTCAACTCGATAAGCTCAACGGGTATCGCCACCATGGCGATTTGCGCTACTTGACTGATGTTCAAGGTGGACGATTTAAAGAAGTTCGGTTGGTCTGCAACCCACCGGCTTTGGACCGACTGCAGTGGTTCTGGAAGCATCTTAAGGCCAGTTTCCTCACGCCGCTCAAAAGCCACAGTTGTCTTCTTTACCGGCTGAAACTAGTCGAAGTCGCCAATTATCGGAACAAATCATAACGGCGGAAATGGTGTTTTTGGATCACTCAAAAAGGAAAGGTATGTTTGCCGGGCAGGTCTTTCAGTCCACGACATTTCAGACCCTTATTGATGGCGTCGCAAAAAGTACGCCCTCCGGCGTTGCAGCGTTTTTTCAGGATCTCGACATACCATGGGTATCTCACACGGCAGGACAGGTACGACAAAAGGATTGAGGAAATCTATGAACATGTTCCAGCGAGTACTCCTGGTCGATCCGGCGAGCGGTTTCTACAAGATCAAAAAATATGGCTTCGACCGCTATTTCGGTCCGGTGGACCTCGGCATTCATCTGGCCGAGGAGTATCACAGCCTCAATTTCGGTGTCGGCATATTTGCCGGCTCCATCTTGCCGGGATCTAACCGACTGGTAGTGACCGGTTCTTCCCCCTGCTGGCAAGGCAATTTCATCAGTTCCATGGGCGGGGCGGGTCTGGTGTTCGACAATCTTGGGATCAATATGCTCAGTCTTGTTGGCAAGGCCCCCGTTCCATCGGTCCTCTGTCTGAACCGTAACCACGGTGAAGAGATTGAAGTGGAGGTGGTTCCCGTCGATGTGGAGGGAATCTGGAAATCGGGGCGAACCGGCGTCTATTCTCTCACCGATCGGGTCTATGGGATGTTCGGCGAGCGCTACGAGAACGATCCGCGCATTTTGGCGACCGGTCCGGCGGCGCTACGGACCGATATGGGGGGGATCATGTCTGTTCCCATCACCAAGGGGATGATCAGCTACGTCGACACCTGGGCTGGCCGCGGCGGTTTCGGCAGCGCGATGGTTCAGAACCATGGCATCGTGGCGATTATCTACGGCGGAACGCTGGTGGACGAGGACTTTCGCGACAAAAAGGTGGCTGATGAGTGGTTCCATAACAAGTACAGCCTGCGCCTGATGCAGAAGGATCTGGAGGTGACCACCAAGTACCGCTACGACGAAAAGTTCAATACCGGTGGGACATTCGGCGTCAACTACGCCAACATGGGGGGTAGAATCCTCGCCTTCAACTACCGCACCATCTTCTGGAGTGAAGAAGAGCGCCAGGCCCTGCATCAGAACTTCATTGTCGATCACTACCTCAAGCAGTTTAACCAAGAGACCATCCGGACCAAGCAGCAGGCCACCTGCGGCGAGCCCTGCGTCGCCCTTTGCAAAAAGATGAACGGCAAGTACAAAAAGGACTACGAGCCTTACCAGGCCATGGGCCCTCAGTGTGGCATTTTCGACCAGCGTGCAGCGGAAAAGCTCAACCACCACGGCGATGCCATGGGACTTGACGCCATCTCCGGCGGCGGCGTGTTGGCCTGGCTGATGGATCTGCTCGACGGGAAACTGTTGACTCCCGAGGAGCTCGGCGTCACCCGATTGCCACGCTGGGAGATGACGGGTTTCGATGTCATCAACGACTCGATGCACAATGCCGAACTCGGCTGCGAACTGATCGATGCCATCCTGGAACGCCGCGGTATTCTCGATTTTAGGGAAGGGGTGCGAAAGTGGAGCCGGATCCATTCACGGGCGAAGGGTACATCGCTGCATGACCGCCTGGTGTACGTGGCCTTCAGCCGGCGAGGGTGGATGGTGCCCAATCAGTACTGGGTTTCAGGCGTACTGTCCCCGATGGCCATCATGGGCAAGTATTACATGATCTACAGCTACGATTTTATCCCACCGCGGACCTTGGGAAGAATGTGCGCAGAGCGCATGAAGAAAGAGCTCATCCTTGACAATCTCGGGACCTGCCGCTTTCACCGCGGCTGGGCGGAGGAAATGCTTCCCGAGGTCATGGGCTCGCTGTACGACTGCAAAGAACAGTTTCTCCGTTCCATCGCCGTTCTCGCCAGCCGCATCAACAGCCACAACAGCCCCATTTTCTGGGAGTCTGAGCGCAATATTGACTATTTGCAGACCTTTCTGAAGCGTAAAAAAGAAGTGGAAAAAGATCAGGACCCTCGCCTTGGAGAATGGCTCGAAAAATTTGATCGCAATAAGGTCGAGGCTGCCAAGGAGTTCTGGTACGAAACCCTGATGGGCATAGACGAAAGCCTGCGGGAATTTTTCTAAATCCCGAGGACCACTTCGGCGGTTGCACATTTTGAAGAGAAGTTAAGGGTCATTTGATCGCAGGATCAAGAGGCCCTTTCTTACCTTGCGGGGGTTCTGAAACCGATGCCTTTCCTCCCCTAATCGACAGCCCCAAATGGCCTGAAACAACTTCGTTGGACAAATTGTTTACTCCGTTAGTTATCAAAAGTCAGGAGTGTCTAAGAATACTGCTGGCGATTCAACCAAACCCATCCAGCCGACGCCCAAAAGCGGCACGGCTGATGAGATGCGTTATGTATAGGCAATGATAATGACACCAGAAAAAGGCACGCTAAATCAGCAACTTATAGCATTTTTTACTTGACAAGCAGCCGGGAGGTCGCGCGGCGAAAAGGTCAGCGCGGGTGCGTGAGTTGCGAAATACAATCCGCAACGAAGCCGCTGAGGACGCTATTTTCGCAGGCTTAGGACCGCCAGATATCA
>JADFVC010000222.1 GCA_015222355.1 Chloroflexota bacterium
AAGCCGGGACAGCCCCCGATGGTACTGGGGACAGTCCCGGCTTTACTCCCAGCGTACAAAAGCCCTTAAACTAGCGCCATTCAGGGCAGACCCGCAAAATTTCGTCTCACAGGGTTTAGTGCCTCGTGCGGCTAATTCTGGCCCTTTTCGGTGTTGCCCGTGTAGCGCCAACTTGACTTCACGCACGGGGCACTGGTGTTTTTTTAGGGGTGAAGGCATCCATAGTGAGTGTCGAAGTCCCGAAAAAGCGCTGTAACGCCGGAGGTCGGATTTTTTTTGCGACGCCATCAACTATGCGACGATTTCTTTTTTCAGCCGGTCGAATTCTTCGCGGGTGATCAGATCATCCTCCAGCATATTTGCCAGTTGACTCAACTCTTTTACCGGTGACGACGGTGCCTCCAGCTGACGGATTTCATGGATTTCATTGACCTCAATCAGTTTTGGCTGGTTGTCCCTGTGCCCCAATTTTACCGAGGCCATACCGCCGAACAGGCTGATTTCCAGAGTGCGGTCGCGCAGGGTCGGGTCATTCATCAGGTCGCTGATTTTACGATTGCTCTCTTTCAGGCGTCGGTAAATCAGGTAGCCGGAACCGCCGACCAGGATCAGTCCGCCGATGAGGATGAACCACCTGAAATCGTAAATTCCCTTAATCAGGACAACCGCAGCAGCGAGGCCGAGAATCAGCAGAACGTGCAGCAGCAGCACCAAATAGCCGAGAAAAATGCCGTTAAAAAGCCCTTTATTCTGTTCGTCGTTCAGTTTCATCAGTTCATTTTCACCTTTTATTAAGCCGCCGTGCAAAGTATCACAAGATCATCCTCAGGTACAAAAAAACCATCTGCTGTTTGAGAGCAAAATAACGTGCTCTTCCATGTCTCTCTTTTTTTTTCCGAGAGGTTTATGCTGGATTCTCCAGCTCGCTGCAGTTAATATTGCGAGCTGATAAGCTTTCGGTATTTAATCTTTGACCTATGGAATCTGTCAACAGACTCCTATGAGGAACTTAAAATGGAATGTCTCGGTATCGACATCGGTGGCAGTGGCATCAAGGGGGCTATCGTTGATATTGCCAGCGGTAAATTGGTTTCTGAGCGCGTGCGAATCCCGACTCCTGAACCGGCGACTCCGGATGCTGTTACTGAACGAGTGCGTGAACTGGTCACGCAGTTCTCCTGGCAGGGACCGATCGGTTGTGGTTTTCCGGCGGTGATCAGCAATGGGGTCGCGAAGACGGCCGCGAACATTGATGCGGCTTGGATCGGGATCGATGTTGCCGCGACTTTCCAGGAGGCGACCGGTTGTTCTTGTGTGGTTGCCAACGATGCAGATGTCGCCGGATTGGCAGAAATGCGCTTTGGGGAAGGAACCGGGCGTACCGGATCGGTATTATTTGTGGCCATCGGCACGGGAATCGGTACCGCCCTGTTTTATAATGGGCAACTTTATCCTAATACGGAATTCGGGCATTTGCGACTGAAGAACGGTTTGGCGGAACGTTACGCTTCAGCGGCGGTGCGGAAGAAGGAATCCCTGGGATGGAAAGCCTGGAGCAAGCGACTCAACCGTTTTTTTGTTCAGGTTGAACGAGTTCTGTCTCCGGAACTGATCATTATTGGTGGTGGGGTCAGCCGTAAGCACGAAAAATACTTCTCGATGCTTGATGTGCAGGCAGAACTTCTTCCGGCCAAATTACGCAACCGGGCCGGAATTATCGGCGCTGCTTGTTTGGCTGCCGAGCACCTGAATCGCTGACCCGCGATATTTTAAATTGACGCTTCCAGTTGTTCTCTCAGCCTGCCGACTTCCCGTAAAATGATCGGCAGGTTGTTTTTCAAGCTGTGGTCATCGTTGACTTCGATCAACGGTACACCGAATTTGCGGCTCCCGGAAATCGGTACCACAGTATCTTCAGTTCCGTGAATAATAACCGTTGGCGGAAGTCCCTGGGCACGAATGCCGGCGGCCGCCGGACGCTGGAGGGCCGGTGCGCAGAGCACCATTCCGGCAATCCGCCGTGGAACCGCCTGTTGCAGCAGCAGCGCCATCAGCCCGCCCATGCTCGAACCGATGATCAGAAAATCCCCCTCGATCTCCCTGATGGTTGCCAGGATGATCTCCAGCCGTTGTTGAGGGTCAACCAGGCCACGGCAATCGGGAGAGATGACCTCGCCGAAACGTTTTTTCAATGCCTGGTATTTGGCTCCGTGCGGACCCGATTCCAAGCCGTGTAGAAACAGTAATGTCATGGTTTTTGACCCTGTGGTTTCCCCTCCGTTTATAATCCGGCATATTCCAGGAAAGTGACCGGCGGCCGGTAAACGTTCTGCTCGGCAAGGAGCTCGTTGATTTCAAGGGGGCCGAAATACCTGGCCTCAAGAGCCCGCCCATGCTCCATCCAGAAGCCGAATTGCGGGATGAAACTGTTGTGGCGGATCGAATGGTCGATGGTGAGCCCGGCCAGAACAAATATATTGCGATCACTGCCGTCAAAACCATCGGTGATATAGGAAGCGATGCGGTGGAACTGTCGCCAGGTGTTGATATTGCACAGACGCCGGTGCGGGAATACAGACGAGACAATTTGCGGCATGAAGTCGAAGACGGAACCTTCCAGCATACTTTTCGGCTCATGACTTTCGGGGTTCAACTTTTTGCTGAAACTGAAGGTCTCCGGGTGCAACAGGTGATCGACCGGTTGCGGAGTGGTGCCTAAAAGATTGACCACTTCCGGGTAGTCGCTGACCAGTTTGGGGTGCAAGCGATAGATTTTCCCGAGAGTGCCTTCTCCCAAGGCTTCTCCTTCAACCAGTCGATTCAGACGAATGCGGATGCGAACGGTTTCTTCGGCCGGTTTTTCAAAGAGATATTTATAGGGAACCTCGATTTTTACCCTGTTTGCCTCGCGTGATATTTTGATCAGCTGGGTTGCCCGTCGATAGGTTCGCAGATAATCGATAAGTATCCGTTCCAGCATGCCGCAGCAAGGCACACTTTGACCGTTGATGCGCTGGATATAGCCGATGCCGGAGACCTCTTCGCCACCGATATGACTGC
>JADFVC010000223.1 GCA_015222355.1 Chloroflexota bacterium
AAATCTAAGGACAAGTTAACCTAAATGGAATTGAGGTGGTGAAGCTCCTACCCAAAAAGGGGTTGACTCAAACCTTTTATAAAAAGGTAAAGGTATTGACAATGGAAAACCTGGCAAGAAGAAAAAAATGGTCGCTGTTACTATTGTCTCTCTCTTTAATATCTTTGGTTGGTTTTTTTCCCTTGGTATTTCAGCAGGCCATGGCTGAGGATGTGCCTGGGGTTCGGCTGGATGACATTATAATCGAGGTGTTGAAGGAAGAAGAACTTCCAGATGATTACTGGAAATGGGTTGTCAACTATGTTGAGAAACGAAGAGCACAACACTTCCTCGTCAATGAGAACCGTATCAAACTTTCTATGCTGGCCAAGGAGATTAAAAGCAGGCGTTCCCGTTGGTTTAAATTATTAATTCAGGACCAGCGCTTTACCGAACCCGATCTCGAAGGCGGCTTTTGGGTCGATTTTTTTACCGCTGGTGGTAGAACCGAATTTCCCCGCATCGTAGCCATTCGCCAGGATCTGAAAGCCCAGCGCAATGAATTAGCTTCCGAGATCAAGAACCTACATTCTGAGCAGCGCAAATTGATCGACGAAGCACTCAACGCCACAAAAGACCTGCATAGAAGTGCTTCTGCTCGCTTTGAAAAGTCCCAGGAAAAGTATCCGGAACTCAAAGGCGAAGTCGATCGCGTTGAAGAAGAACAACGCCTGTTAAAGGTTGAACTCTATGATGCTGCGGAATGGTATGCACCGCATCAACTTACGAAATTGGTCAAAGAATATGAGGATAGAGAAGGCATCTTGCCCGAGTATTTACAATGGATTTATGTCCGCGCATTGATCGGCGAGGCAGAATGGCTTGAGGAAAAAGTCTATTTGCAACGCAACTCACCCAGTTACCAAGACCCAAAAGCAGTTCGCAAACAGGCAGAAGATGATATCGAATACTATCGGCAACTCCTGGAACTTACAAAACCTATCTATGATGTGATGTCCGATGTTGGGCTCATAAAGGAAAATCGTGGATTCGACGGAAAGGTACAATCCCGGAGAAACCGCAGTTCAAGGCCAAGCCGTGGATTCACAACAGAGCCGGTCGACCCCGGCGACCCTATACAGGTTCTCGCCCGCTCTGCTCGTTTTGACGCTATGGTGGTCTTGCGTGACATGCATCAGCGTATGCCGGACAAGCAGGATATTCTGCAGGAATTATTACAGCAGGAGCTCTTTTTCGTTCAGCGCATCGCCGATAAGATCAATGCAGAACAACGTGCCTCAATGATGGCATTTTATGGGTATCTCAAGGAACGAGGTTTCGGCCAGAAAGACCTACAAGACGACCCCAATGCCACCTTAGATCCTCTGTTTCTCGAACAACTCTGGGCTGGTCTGGGTATGGGGCCGATTGCCGCCTTAAGCGCCCTCAGTGTCGATGATACCTTTGCCGGTATGCCGATTCCCGCCTGGCTCTTTCCTGATGATTGGCTTGTCAATACTCCCGATGCCTTAGCCGAGATTGTTGGAGACGCGCAACAACAATCGGCACAAAACCGTGTCGCGATCAACGCGCTTATGCGCATGATGAATAATGGACTGAAACTCGCCCAGATCCCTAACCTCAACCATAACACTATGGCGACCTATCTCGTGGCAAAGGATGGGAGCGGGCGGAGTCTTCCCCCTGACCGTCTTCACGGATTGCTGCGTGATATCAAAGAAATGATGACGCAGCTCCCTGAATTAGGTGCTCTTGTTCGCGGGGACCTGATCAGCTTCAGCCGGGCCTTTGGTCGCGGGCATTATCCCAGCATCTACCCTGAGTACACCTGGTACGAATGGTTTGGTGACATATTCAATGCCAAAAACATTGTGTTTCTCTGGGGGCCGGGTAGTGTTTACAGCCTCAACGGCGAGGTCGTCATCAGTGGTCCGATGACTTCCACACCCTTTCGCGGAGGTGTGACAATCACTGCTCGCGAAAAATTTGTCGAAACGGTTGGTCTCGGCGGACTGTCACGATGGATTGTGAATGGGCCGGTTGGGGAGACCCTGTTGGCTCAGCGCGGCCCGGCATTACTGATAAATGCCGATAAATATCTCAAGGCATCACGTATCGGTGCGATTTATTCATTCACATCCAGTGTCGGAAACGTTGGTGCTACTATTGCTAATTCACTGTTCTTATATGGCGGCGCCTCTGTGC
>JADFVC010000224.1 GCA_015222355.1 Chloroflexota bacterium
GCACAGTTCAGTAACACCTTGGAATAGACTATGGTAGACCTCTGAGGCCAGGAGTTGCAGCCTGGATTCGTCACCGTCCATCATCTCCCTTTGAATCAGCATGCTGAAATCATTGTCTTTATGTACCAGTTCACAGAGACAGGTTATAAATTGGGCAAGACGTTTTTCCGGTGCAACTCTGCTGCTGAGTATTTCCTCCAGGCTATCAGCCTTATCGACGAAGGCTTGAGCCATAGCGGCAAGGTAAAGAGTCTGCTTGTCTGGAAAATGATGGTAGAGTGCAGCGGCACTTACACCAACTTTCAGTGCGATAGCCCGCATTGATACGCCGCTGTAACCAGATCCGGCAAACAGGGGGATGGCTATTGTAAGAATTTCTTCTTTGCTTTTAGTGTTAAGCGGTCTCATCCGGGCTCTCCAAGGTTGTTAATGCGATCTTGGCTCTTTTCGTTTATCAATTTCAATATCCTCTAACCCCCTGCACCAACCACACACCACGGCAGCAAGCGCGGCAAAAAAACAGTTGCATTTCTTTCCATTTTTCATGCTGTCCCCCTTTCTAAACCTGACGGCATCTAGGGAGCTCCTTTCATTGCATAACAAATCAGCACAAAGGCCAATTTTTGACCGCTACAAGCGGCACATTTAACAGGAAGGCGATTGTACTAAACGAACGTTAAGTTAATTATTGACAGGTTCCTTCGTTTTGTAAAGAAAAAGAATCTCGTACTTAAGGAGCCAGGTTTTCAGTACAGATTAAGTTAGTCATGTAAAATAAGAGAGTAACGGTAGGTATCAAGATAGTTCTAGTGCCTAGCCTTGACATGGTCAACAAAACGCCCGAAATGCTGTGTTATTGAAATTTGCTGGTCATCAGGGGCAAAAAATAGAGCACTCCCACAATTCTCATAAATCCTGATTTCCAGCACACTTGGCCGCTTTCAGGCAATTATCAAAACCTAGCAGTTGTGATAGTTGACGGATTCGCCCAGCAAACCTCTTTGTTCCGTTTCTCGTATATCCTGCCAAAATGGGTTTGCATATATCCAAGGAGTTTTGAAGTCGAGCGTGGCGGGTGTCAGATCATAATCGGTGACGGGTTTCACGCAATTATAGGTGGCCGATTTGAAGTCATTATGGGTGGCCAGTTTCGTCATAATACGCATCCGGAAGCATTCCGTCGTGAGGCGGTTCGGTTGGCAGATCAACCAGACAGAACAGCGGCTGATGTTGCTAGGGAGTTGGGAATTCATGTGGGGGCTACCATCCTGCCCCTTGGTAAATGCCAGTAAAACTATCCACTAATGCAGGGGCAGAATCAACAATGCTTATATAATTTATGATATAGTACGCACTCTTTTCATAATATGCATAAGTTTCAACAAGTTGTAGATCTAAGTATCCGAAATTTGCATGGGCCGTAGAAATCACAAAACCGCTCCAGCAGGAAAGAACCGGAGCGGTTTATTTTTTGTTCTCTGGAAGCACTTCCTGCAGAAACGTCAAAAACCCAGTTGCTCACCCGTCGGCCGCACAACCTCCACACCCTCCGGTCGCTCAAAATAAAAAAAATCCCTGGAAAGCTGTTGATTGATGCGCGTCTCTGCAAATTCAATGCTGGTCCGATTCCCCTTTAAATCGTAAACCGTCGTGGCAAGGATCGGAAAAACCTGTCCGATTTTATCGTTCTCAATATAATCACTGACCGCCTTCCGAGCGACGACAATCAACAATCGGCGAATAAATTGCGGCTCTTCTCGCGGCTGGAATTCAAGAATATAATTTTTTCCTTGATCCGTGGCAGGATCGGCCCAGCTGACTTCGAAATCCTGCGAAAGAAAACCGAGGCGGTTCAGAAAGGCAATCGGGTTATTGTTCTGCTGCAGACCAATCTCGCTGATATCAGTCTCCACCACCTGCCGGTTTTCCGGCTCATAAGCCCACATGGTCTGCCCGTCTGAAATAAACTGTTGCACGAGCGGTTCACGGTACTCCCAGCGGAACATTGCCAGCGGCTGATCACTGTTCGGTCGCTGCTGAAACCTGAAACTGACCACTCCCTGACCACGCTGGGTCCGCTCAATAGAGGCAATATGTGACTCCTGAAAAAAATTTGCCTGAAAATCATCTATCGCCTGACCTTGGCCAGTCAGCGGCCTGAAAGGCGTTTCCAATGCCGTGACAACGTCATTCAACTCAACCGCTGCCGCCATGCTCGGCAGCCAACAGAGCAGAAGGAACAGGATGAAAAATCTAATCCGCATCACAAATCTCCGGTTTCCGTTCTTAAAAAGGATGTCAACAGTTCTAAATAGTTCCCCTCCGGAAACTCCGGGTGGGAACCGATAGGTTTCCGGACGGAAACTGATTATGGCGGTGAGAGGTCAAGCTCATTGGCCACAAAGTTGATGATCTCGCAAAAAAGAATACGATGGCTAAGCAAAAATTTCGACCTACAAGGCGTAGTGGTTTTTCGGGGGCGAAGGCATACATATGGTATGTCGAGATCCTGAAAAACTGCTGCAACGCCGGAGGGCGGACTTTTTGCAACGCCATCA
>JADFVC010000225.1 GCA_015222355.1 Chloroflexota bacterium
GATTCCTGATGCCGTGGTTCTCGGCGGAACCCTGATTATGCTGCCCGAGGACCAGATTGAAGAACAAAGTTCACAGGGACTGCTGGATGGGGAAATTGAAGATGCCTTTGGAGAAGTTGCCAACATCCTGGCCGGAGGCCTGACCCAGGTTTTTCTTGATCGTTATCCGCAACAGATCCGTTTTGTCAGAACTGAATCTGAAATCATCGTTCCGACCAAGATCGACCCAACCTCTGACACCCCTTTCCCGGAAGGCAGCTACTACCTGGCGTCTTTTGCCATACATCTCGAAGAACATGAACTGCACAGGATCCTATTGCTTTTCCCTGCCGAAATTTTCGACCTGGACGGACATGAGCAGGCGGCGGCAGATCAGACGAGCTCCCGGGCACAGGAGACAACTCCAGCGACGGCGGTGACAGCAGCAGGGGGATCAGCAGCAGGGGGATCAGCAGCAGGGGGATCAGCAGGAGAGACATCGACAGAACCTGTCGCCGCTGATAGTGATGAAAAAGCCCGAACCACGGCGGCTCCCGCCGTGCCGGACGGGCCGCCGATCGTACTGGTCATTTCAGAAGATTCAGGGGACGCGGAACCCTTTTCAGAAATCCTCTCGACAGCTGACTACAACTGTAAAGTCCTGTCTTTTCAAGAAGATATCAAGGAACAGTTCCAAAAACACCAGGTTCTCGGAGCCTTCTTGGTCATGTCACAGGTCAGCGAGAAGGGATTCGCCACAGCGATCAAACTGCACTCAACCGGACAGCCGCTGCCGCCGATGATCTTTGCCGGGCCGGAATGGACCCGCTCCACGGTCCTTCGAGCGATGAAATACGGGGCACGCGATATCCTCATTATGCCGGCATCCGGGGACGAGATTCAGGAAAAACTGAACCGGCATTTCCGTAAAGCCAGCTAGTTTCCGTCCGGAAACCGACCAGTTCCCACCCGGAGTTTCCGGATGAACACCAACGAATAAGAATCAAACCGGCAAATTTTTCTTTTTGATTTTTTCTATCAAGGTTGTCCGCTTCAGGTTGAGCAAACAGGCAGCTTCCTTCTTGTTCCCACCGGTACGATGCAAAGCCTGCAGAATCAAACGATCTTCAAACTCACTGATCAAACCGTTAAAATCAAGACCTTCATCAGACCAAATCACCTCGGGCGGTGGAGAGGCCGCCACAACTGTGCTGTCTGCCGTGGTGACTTCATTTCCCGGGAGTTCCTCAACCACCGGCTCATCGGGCACCTCGCAACGATACTTCTCCGGCAGTTCTTTCAGGGTGACACATTTGCCCCGGTGCAAAATCACCAGCCGCTGGATTAAATTTTCCAGTTCCCTGACGTTCCCCGGCCAAGAATATCCCTGTAAACTCCGCACGCTCATGGGATCAAGGGTTGTAGGACGATCACTTTTACGGCGATTGAACTGTTCAATAAATTTACCAATCAGGATCGGAATGTCACCTTTACGCTCCCGCAACGGCGGGGCATTCAGTGGAATCACCGCCAACCGGTAATATAAATCCTCCCGGAACCACCCTTCAGCGACCTGCTGTTCCAAATTCTGATGAGTGGCGGCAATCACGCGGACATCAACCTTCGTCGCCCGCACAGCACCAACCTGTTCCACCTCTCGCTCCTGCAACACCCGCAGCAGTTTTGCCTGTAAAGCCGGCTTCATATCACCGATTTCATCAAGAAAAAGAGTTCCGCCCTCGGCAAACTGCACCCGGCCGATTTTCGATTGCTGTGCCCCGGTAAATGCCCCTTTGACGTAACCGAAGAGTTCACTTTCCAATAGCTCATCAGGAATCGCCGCGCAATTGACCGGAACAAAATGCCCACTTTTTCTCGGGCTGTTTTCATGAATCGCCCGGGCGATCAATTCTTTCCCCGTTCCGCTTTCACCCTGGATCAGAATAGTACTTTCACCATCTTCAGCGACACAGGAAATCAACTCAAAAAGTTCCAGCATCTGCGGTGAGCGCCCGATCATTCCCCCGAATCCACTGTTAGCGGTCATACGTATGAAGTCCATTCTATACTGTTCGAGTAAATTATTTGGCACTGCAAGTACCGACAAAAGCAGAAAGATGAGCTAACAATAATATATGTTCTATAATGTGTCAATATTTGGACACAGCAAAAACAAAAATAATCGATATTTAATCGGATCGATACCTTCACCCAGCAAATCTCTTGATATTTCAGATCTCAAAACAAAACGTGACATTGCACAAAGTGCAAAATCCTGCCTGTATTTTTGGTAAATCTCCCCAAACAGCATAAAAAATAGGGCATTGTATCAACGCACAATACCCCGTTTTTATTATGGCGGAGAGGGGGAGATTCGCCCACTACGGCATTCGCATCACGCGAACGCCTGCGTCGGCTCCCCTGCATTCGCTGACGCGGCCATCCCTGGCCGCTTTTCTGACATTAAGTCAGCGCTCACTCCGCTTCGAATCTCCTCAAACAACAAAAAAAAAAACGGGGCATTGTACTAGCGCACAATACCCCGTTTTTATCATGGCGGAGAGGGGGAGATTCGAACTCCCGGTCCCTTGCGGGACAACAGATTTCGAGTCGGATTTTTACAAAAAACCACAACACATCACAATCGATTTTCCACTGTGATTCAGGCTAATTGCAGCTCATTGGCGATATTTGGCTGTTGTTATTTTTTGCTGTTTTTTGTACCCAACTGTACCAAGAGTGTACCAAGAAATAGTGCCGTTCGAGTCACTGATGGCTCCCCAATCAAGACCAAAGTGGTCACTGGGAGGAATGCATTTATCTAATTGTAAAATAAATCTTATTTGTCGTTTATCCTAAGTTCATTTGAAAAATCACTAGCAGGATAACGCACTACAAAATCTGAAACATCATGAGACAAAAGCTGAATTTCATTTGGAAATGCCTCACAAGCTAATCCACCCATTTCATCCATTTGATTTAAATGATCAATATATTCTCTTGAAAAGCCTAAAGACTTCAAAAGCTCATCTTTTGTCATAAAAATCTCCTATTTAGCAATAATTCTTTCATTTCTAAATATAGAATATTCCTCTGAAATAAACACTTTATACATCGGGGTATTTTCAAAAACCCAATACATCAAAGCCCAAAAACGCCGTAGCGCTTTATCTAACTCTGGCGAGCTATCACTATGGGTAATTTTTATTTTACACTCATCCCACGCAACATCTCTAGTTATACCGCGACTATGTGTCTTCCACTGTGCATGAGAACATAGCATCTCTGCAATTTCTTCTGCTCTCTTCTTTTTTTCGTCATCAGTCACCAGCCTCTCATCGGAGTGTTTGTGCCAATTCTTAAATTTATGATTATACAGATATCCCTTCACCAATTCAGTTGAATATTTACTAGCACTGATCGCATTGCCAAGCTCTTTTGCATCAATTTGTCTTAAAATTTGGAGATCGCTCCATGCAGGGTTTTGGCCTTTAGAGAGTAAATCTTCCCCCTTCTTTTGTATATCAGAAACAAGAGTGAGTAATGCCTGAGCTGGGACATAAAAACCATCTTTATTTGGGACCTGTGGATCAGTTGGACCGATGTAAGAGTTCTTACCCATAATTATTTCATCACCTGACATGGCAAATATAGTTCCCGCACTCATAGCCATATACGGCAATAAAAATGCCACCGAATCAAATCGCGGCCTAAGCTTATCCACAAATTTAGCTACCTGCTGGGCAGATCCACCTGAAGTAACTAAAATAATATCCAGAGCCTTTTCACCCGCAGGCACTCCAGAAACCATCTCTGAAAATGGCAAATCATCATTATTGTCAATTGAGATTTGCGCTTTAATAGAAGTATTAACTACATTCCCTAAATAACATATTATTGGTCTTTTCCTTATATTTCTAATTTCTCTAAGTGAATTCTTTATCTCGCTTGTAATATCAATATTGACAGCTTTGTATTTAACAAGACTCTCGAATTCACGCCCATCTTCCATCTTGTCAAGCAGAGAAGTTATAACTTCCTGCTTATTTTGAACTTTTTTGGGGCGATTCCTGTTATTGTTCTTTCTTCCCATAATGTTCCCTCTCATCTATATATTGACGACCCCCCGTTACAGTAACACGGGGGGTAACACGGGGGGTTCAAAATACATTACTTTATCAAAACAGCCTTCTTGCCCGGCAAAAACTATCCATATCAGCCTTCACTTCTTGTCGATATGGCTTTTTCGTTGTTCGATATTTCTTCTTTAACTCCTTGCACTTTTCATCAAAATAATCCTCTGCCTGCCTCCGGCATCTTCGGTAGTCAATACTTCCGTCAGGATAATTATAGCAAACTGACTCCTTAAGAATTTCCTTCTTGACCACCTTGCCGCTCTTCTGAGTAGTCGTAGTTTTCCATTGAGGCCGATAATTTTTTTCTGGTGCCTCTGGACAAGCGTAATAGATCACCTGACCATTCGGTCCATACTTCTTGCAGGTTTTAGCTTCGACAGTCGGTGCGGAAA
>JADFVC010000226.1 GCA_015222355.1 Chloroflexota bacterium
GGCCTGGTCAAGGGGTCCGGCAATAAGTAATGATACATCAGCGTCTCTGACAAGTCGTCAGTGATCGGTGATCAGTAGTCAGTGATCACCCCATCGGCAACACAGGTTTGATGTTGCGCGTTGGATAAGATTTATATGCGACCTTCATTTTAGGTCATTGAGGAAGTGTGAACATTGAAAATCGTAGATACCAACAACCCGATCCCCAAATATCTTCAGATCAGTGCCTGGTTGAGAGAGTCGATTCAAGTGGGAAGGTACAAAACGGACGAAAGGCTCCCATCTGAAATCGAATTATCCCAGATGTGCCACGTCAACCGCAATACGCTGAGACAGGCGATCGGTGAGTTGACAGCCCAAGGGATGCTGAAAAAAGTAAAGGGCTTAGGGACTTTTGTCACGGCATCAGAACCGGTGGCGTTGAAGCATAAGCTGAATCGGATTTCCAGTTTCGGACAAGAATTGCATCAGGCCGGTGTCCGTGAGAACACCCGGCTTCTGGACAAAGGTTACGAAACCCCGACCAAGCACGTGGCCCAAAGCCTGGCGCTGAGTCCCGACAGCCGGGTGATCGCCGTCCGGCGGCTGCGAATCGGTGATGATCTGCCTCTGATCTACGAGGAGACCTACCTGCCGGTGGATCTTTTCGACGGTATCCTGGAGATGGACCTGACCGGCTCCATGTACGAGATCTTTACCCAGGAATTCAGCGTCGCGCTGGCCCGTTGCGAACAGAACATCAGGGCCGTCAACCTGAATAAAAAGGTTGCCCCACTGCTCGGGCTCAAGGCGAACGGCGCCGCCCTGTATATGGAAAGCGTGACCTACAACGATCGAAACATGCCTGTTGAAGTGCTCTGTTGTTACTTCAGGGGGGATAAATACGCTTTTGAAGTCGACCTGGGGCATTACCACCTGACCCAGTGAGCGGAACCCCTGAAAACTGGCAAAAGGAGGGAATAGTGACAAAATAGAACAGGAAGATTAAACAACTGACCCTATAGCCATACTCAATCAACCCAACTGTTTAAAATAGTTGCCTTAAGGAGGAAACCGATGGAAGAGAAGAACCTGATTGAAAAACTGGTCGAAATCAGCCCCGGAATGGAAATCTGGTGGGATTCATCCCCGGTAATTTTCAACAACTGGTGTCGTAAAATGCTTGATAAAGCAGAAGCAGGAGATCGTGAAACCCTGCAGCGCCAGTTTGACCGTATGTACGACAACAACGCGCCGGGAAATCAGCTGTTCAGGGGTGTGACCACCAATCCGCCGCTGTCCCTGCAGGCCATTCAGGATGATCCGCCGTATTGGGAAGGCGTTACCAAGGAAATCATTGCCGAAAACCCAGGGCTGGATAAAGAAACCCTGTTCTGGCTGCTTTACAAGCGGGTGGTAAAGCGCGGCTCGGACATGTATTTACCGCTGTTTGAAAAAACCGGATACAAAGAGGGATACCTTTCCGGCCAGGTGGATCCGCGAAGCCTTTTTGACAAAGATGCCATGATAAAACAAGCCCTCGAGATTGCAAAAATCAATCCCAATGTCATGATTAAGGTTCCCGGCTCCAAAGAGGGATATGATGTGATCGAATTTTTGACCTCAAAAGGCATTTCAACCAATAATACCCTGACATTTATTTTGCCCCAGCTCGTTGACTGTACCGAATCCGTTAAACGCGGGCTTGAAACTGCGAAAAAGAACAATGTAGACCTGTCAAAATGGCGTTCGGTAATCACCCACATGGAATCGCGATACGGAGATCTCGGCGGCCTGAGAGATTTTGCCGCGGAAAAAGGCATCGAACTTACCGACATGGATGTCAGATGGGCGGAACTGGCCATATTTAAAAAAGCCTATAAGTATCTGCTTGACAATAACCTGCCAAACAAAATGCTTTCCTGTTCCCTGCGGGTCGGGCCTGTGGTGGACGGTGTAACCAGAATTCCGCATCTGGAAGAAAAAGCCGGCGCCGGCATCGTGGTGACCTGCCCGCCGACCTTTATCGATCAAGTGATCAACTTTTCAGAACAGGACAAGATTGTTTTTGTCAAAGACCGGATACTGGAAGATATCCCCAAAGATGTCATGGATAAGCTGATGCGTATTCCCTATTTTGAGCGAGCGTATGCAGTAAACGGCTACTCCCGGGATGAATACAACACCCATCCGGCCCTGCAGCGGACTGCGGAACAGTTTTCCAAAGCAACTGAGGAAATGGTCTCTTTTGCTGACAATTGCCTTAAAAATGCTTGACAACTTTTTCTGGAAATTGATATAGAACCCCATTTTTTATACATTAGAATATTCATTGATATGAAAGGAGAACAAATGAAAGAACTAAAAGACTGGATCGTTCCCTGGCTTTACACGTCAAGGGAGTACAATGTAGGTATTTTGGATCAGGCATGGGCCAACCCTGGTCATGCCCGTCTGATGCTCAATGAAAACCCCATCCAACCGTCAGAAAAGGTCATCGAGGCGGTAGCGGAAGCCCTTCGAAACGGCAACCGGTACCCTGACAGTTATTTGAGGTTGAGAACCAAAATCGGTGAAATGTACGATTTGGGCCCGGACAATGTAGCCCTGTGCAACGGATCTTCGGAAACCATCGACGCCATGATGCGCTTATTTCTGCATCCGGGAGATGAGTTCATGCTGTCCACGCCGACCTTTGAGCTGTTTCCGCCCCGGGCCGAACTCTGCAATGCAAAGGTCGTTTCAATTCCGGTGAGGGATGGTGACCTGCAGTATGATGTGGATGCGATGCTCAATGCCATCAATGAACGGACGAAACTAATCCTGATCATCAACCCCAACAACCCGACCGGCGTCTTTATCGAAGATGCGGATCTAATTCGATTTTGCGAAACGGGTGTGCCCATTTGCGTGGATGAAGCGTACCTGGACTACAATCCTGACGTACCTTCAAAAGCACCCCTGATCAAAAAATATCCCCATGTGTTTCTGTCGGTTACATTTTCCAAGGCTTATGGATTTGCCGGTATCCGATTCGGATTTGTATTGGGCACCGAAGAGATGATTGCCGCCTTCAATCGAATGTTTCTGCCTTGGAACGTGAGCCTGATGTCTGCGGCTGCCGCCGAAGCCATCATCGACAACCCTGATGAGGTCAAAGGGAAGGTCGAACACAACAACAAGTGGATGGCCATTTTTACGGAAGAGCTTAAGAAACTGGGGCTTAAAACATTTCCGGCCAATGGTAATTACATGCTTATCGACGGCACCATGACCGGCAAAACCACCGCAGAGATCCTCAAAGCCGCCCTTGACGATAAAATCTATCTGAAAAAGATCGGTGAAATCCATGGTAAAACCGGCTATTTCAGGGTAACCCCGGGTACGGATGAAGAAAATGAACGATTCCTGAAATTCATCCGGGCCTACTTCGGTTAGTCACCGGCAAAGGCAGATTGACGAAAACAGCGCACCCCGACCGACTGGATCTCCCATTCGGTTGGGGTGTACTAAAATTGTCCCGGGCTCCCAGCCTCAATAGGTTCTGTGAACTGCCCCTGTGAGCATTTTCCGAGTACATCGAGGTAATTTGTCCTGAGCTTGCCCCGAGCACGCCGAGGTCGACCCGCATGAGGGGTGGTGTGTGGATTGGGAAAGTAAAACACCGGCTACCCGATTAGAGGCGGTTGCCTGTGATCAGCAGCGTATAGGTCTAAAAGCCCGCGTATCATTTTTTGATACTGTGTATTATGCTTTTTTGCTTCATTCTTAAAAAAATCAACGCTGTTTTTGCTGAGGGTAATAGTGACTTTTACAATCTCCTCTTTGAATATCAAATCTTCAGGAGGAGGTAGAAAATCATCATCGCAAATACTGCTCTCCCAACCGATGCAGAAACATCCCGTAAGCCTTCTGCCCCCGCTCGTAGCTTGACAGCCGAAAGAACTCGTTTGGAGAATGCTGCCGTTCGTCCTTAAGACCGAACGCGAAAACGATGGTATAGGTCTGAAGGTATTGGAGGAATATACCCATTGCTGGGATTGTGCCACCCATGCGGACCTGATAGGGCTCTTTGGCGTAAACCTCCCGAAGAACAGAGCCTGCGATACGCATACCAGGCTCAGATACCGGAACTAAATACGGGATCGCCCCGCTCTCCGACTTTTTGACTGTCACCTTGACACCGGGCGGTGCCACTTTATTCACATGTGCCTGGACCAAATCGGCAATTTTGGATGGATTCTGGTCGGCTACCAGACGGCATGAAATCTTGGCATGTGCGGTGCTGGGCAGGACCGTTTTCAAACCCTCTTCCTGGAAGCCACCATATATGCCATTTACCTCCAGGGTTGGCCGAGCCCAGGCTCGTTCATGGGTGCTGAATCCCGGCTCGCCAAAAGTGCTCAGCGCACCGACCTCACCCAGATATTCGGCTTCGTCAAAAGGTGTTTGGCCTATCTGGCCCCGCTCTTCATCGGTGAGTTGTCGGACGTCATCGTAGAACCCGTCTACAGTGATCCGTCCATCTTTTTCATGCATGGAGTCCAATATCTCGACCAGGGCATGGATCGGGTTTGCAATGGTGCCACCATAGGTCCCGGAGTGGAGGTCATGATCGGGACCCTGGACGTCGATGAATATTGCTGCCAGTCCCCGGGTGCCCAGGATGAGAGCTGGCTGATTTTCTTCCCACTGCCCGCCGTCGGCACTCAAGATCAAATCGCAGGACAGCAACTCCTTGTTGGCCGATATAAAATCCGGCAACTGGGGGCTGCCAATCTCCTCTTGACCCTCAAACAGGAACTTGACGTTGACTGGTAAACTACCCTCGGTCTTTAGCAAAGCTTCAGTAACGATGATAGGGATAAACATGTTGCCTTTGTCATCAGACGCACCTCTGGCGTAGATGCAGCCATCCTTAATGATAGGCTCAAAGGGTGGGTTGTCCCATAAATACAGAGGATCCACCGGCTGGGTATCAAAGTGGCCGTAGATCATTACTGTCGGTTTGTCTGAGGCGTGCAACCAGTCGCCGTAGACCACCGGATGGCCGCCTGTAGGCATGATTTCGACTGATTCGATTCCGGCTGCTTTCATCCGAGCCTCCACCCACTCAGCTGCGTGCTGGACATCGGACGTATGTTCAGGCAAGCTGGATATGCTGGGAATCCGCAGAAACTCGATCAATTCGTTAATGAATCGGTCCTTGTGCTCGTGCAGATAAGTTTGCCATTCGGCCATTTCAATTGCCTCCTATGTTTTGAGTTCAGGCCTCGTTAAGTGGTTGAATAGTTGAGTAGTTGACTGGTTAAATTCACGGACATATTTGTTTTTAGTTCTGCCGTGGCGAGAGACATTTACCAATTTGATA
>JADFVC010000026.1 GCA_015222355.1 Chloroflexota bacterium
CATAATAGGCTTTACGTTGTTGCGGAGGGAAAACTCGCCGCCCCTCTTCCAGCAACTGATCAACTTCAGCGTTTTTAAAACCGATAAAATTGAGCTGCCGCGGACCGATTTTACTCGAATGCCAGATATTGAACTGATCAGGCTCCGGGCCACCGGTCCAGCCGAGAATCGTTGCATCAAAATTCCCCGGGTTGATAAACTCTTTAAGAAAAGTCGCCCACTCGATCACTCTCAGCTTAACCTCAACACCAACGTCCTTGAAGCGTCGCTGAATAATTTCACCGGTTTTGGAGCGCAGATCGTTCCCCTGGTTGGTGACGATGGTAAAAGCAAACTTCCGACCATCCTTATCCAGCACCCCGTCCCCATCCGAATCGGTCCAGCCGGCGGCTTGAAACAGTTCGCGAGCTTTCTCGGGATTGTAGTCATATCTCGGGACATCCGCATTATAGACCCAGGTGCCGGGCTTGTAAGGCCCGGTAGCGACAGCACCATAGCCGAGCAACACACCCTCAATAATTTCCTCTTTGTTGATGGCGTACGCAAGCGCCTGGCGAACCTTTTTATCCTGGAAAAGTGGCCGATTCAGATTGTAGCCGAGATAGGTATAGCCAAAATTGAGATAACGGAACTTATTATAAAGCCGCCGAAATGCCGGCGTATCCGTCTGGCGATCAAACTGCAGCGGCGCAAGTCCCATAAAATCCAGGCTGCCGGTCTGCAGTTCCAGAAACTGTGTCGAAATATCGGGAATGATCCGGTAGACGACCCGTTTGATATAAGGCTGTCCTTCGAAATAATCGGGATTCGCTTCGAGAACAATCTTCTCCCCGGCCTGCCAGTCTGCCAGTTTATACGGCCCGGTCCCGATCGGCTTGCGTGCGAGCGGACTTTTGGTCACCTCCTGCCCCGCAAGCAAATGTTTCGGATGCACCGACATTCCCCAACTGATCAGCGCCGGGGCGTAAGGTTTTTCATAATGCGCGACAAATGTGTACGGATCAGGCGTTTCGACACGGGTCACCTGTTTAAAGGATTCGGCATAGGCCGTCGGCGTCTTCGGATCGACATAAAGTTCGTAATTGAATTTTACGTCAGCAGACGTAAAGGGTGCGCCGTCGTGCCATTTGACCCCTTTACGCAGATGAAAGGTAATCGTCAGATTATCTGCTGAAATTTCCCAGGATTCAGCCAGTTCACCTTCAGGAAGCAGATTTTTGTCGTAGCGGACCAGCCCATTGTAGAGCAGACCATTGATATCGCTGGAAGCGGAATCCGAGGCCAACACCGGCAGCAGGGTACTGGCATCACCGATGGATGCCTCAATAAAGGTGTCACCGTACTCAGGCGTCAAGACCTTTTCAACCCCGGGAAGACTGGCTTCCTGCGGGTTATCACAAGCCGACAGGGAAAATAGCAGAAACACTGCTCCAATGAATATCGATCGCACTTCGGACTCCGAATAACCTGCGTTTTTAAAGGATCGGCTCTACCGCAATCTGAGCCGGTATTTCCAAGGTGAACCGCTCAGGCTCAATCCTGACGTTAGTCTGTAAATCAGAAAATATAAAAACAACCTTTGTGTCTTCCTCCGCCAACTTTATCTGTATCTTCCGGGGGAAGGCATCTCGCTCGTTAAATTTATCGTAAAGAACTTCAAGAAAAATACCCTCTTGAGAAAAATAACGACAGCCGACGAAACGTAAATACCGGTCAAAAAGCAGTTCCTGCCGAAATTTTTGATTGTTTAAGCACAGCAGCAGGGTATTTCCTTCAGCAACAACCTCAGCCTGCTGATAAGTAATCAACGGCGGTTCGTAGAGGAGCAAGCGCACCATGTCTTCGGTTGCCAGCGGCACCCTGGTAAAACGCGCGAGATTCTCCGCTGTCGCCGGACCACGCAAGAAGCGACTGGGAACCGGCGTATGCAGCATAAAGACTGAAAGTTCCTTCCCATCCGCAGTCAGCTGCAGGATCAATTGACCAAAACCGGTCAACACATCGGCTCGAAGCCGGTCGGGCTTCTCAACCAACAAAAACTGCTGACTGGAAAAGATCTTTCCCTTGACGGTCATGCTGACTTTTGCCGTACCGTCCAGTGAGTGAACCTGTCCGGTCGTGTCGGCAAGTCTTGTCAACAAAAAATCCACTGTCGGCAATTCTGTCCAAGTCACTTGCGGCGGCCGGGCACAGGCCGTTACCACCACCAACAGCAGGCCAATAAACAGACGGCTCACTGAGCACCTCCAGAGGGCAGGGCTTGTAGTTTCTCTATCACCCCCTCAGCCTGAGGATCAACTTCAAGGGCCTTACGATAAGCCTCAGCGGCCTTTTGCCAAAGCGTCAAGGCACGGTATAGATCCCCGAGATGTTCCAGGATCACCGGATCCTCCGGTAACAGGCTGGAAGCCTCTTCCAACTGTTCCCGACTCTCGTCATAACGCCCCATCTTGAAATAAATCCAGCCCAAAGTATCAATGATATAACCGCTCTTTTTCGCCGACAAAGCTTTTTGTACTCGTGTCAGTGCCAGTTCCAATCCTTCTCCGGTCTCAGCCTGGTGATAAGCAATAAAATTGAGCGCTTCCGGATGATCCGCATCAAGACTCAGAATGTTCTGCATAACCTCAAGAGCTTTCTGACGGTCACCACGCTTCTCATAGAGAACCGCTTGCTGGTAGTGCAGTTCAATATCGTGCGGGAAACGCTCTATGCCCTCAAGAACCACCTCAGCCGCGCCAGTGAGATCGTCTTGATCGCCGAGAAATGAAGTCAGATAATAATAGATTTCCGGGTGGTGGATCCCCTGTTGCAAAACCTTTCTCAAGGCAACAATGGCCTGATCAACCTGGCCAGTTTGTTTATAAATGTAGGTCAGTTGCATGACCGTTTCCGCAAAAATCGGAGAACTTTCGCTGACCGGTGACATCACCTCGACAGCCTCAGTATATTTTTTCTGACCGAGCAGGGCCATCCCGAGATAATAACGATTACGCCCCTGGTTCTCCCCATGGCGCAACAGTTCACGAAAATCGTTTTCAGCCTGCTCCCAATGTTCCAGCTCAAGTTGGATCAGACCGATCCGCCCAATCACCTGCAGATTATCCGGAAATTGCTGACGGATTGCTGCCAGTTGTTCCAAGGCCTCCAGATAACGGTTCTGCTGCAGATAAAGCATCGCCAGTTGCTGACGAACTGCGACAGCGCGGGGGTTCCGACGGATTCCCTTGCGATAAAGCTGAAATGCTTCAGCAACGAGATTTTGCTGTTCCAGCAAGCGGCCATATTCAAGAATGGCCTGCTGCTGATCAGGTTGGCGTTCCAAAAGCACCCGATAGACGGCTTCCGCCTCTTTTGGTTGCTTATTTTCCTGATAAAAGCGGGCCAGGGAAAGCTGTGCCAAACGAGCCTCCGGCTGCTGCTTCACCAGCCGCTCCAAAACTGCTATTGCCTCATCGATCTGCCTTAATCGCCCCAATGCCATCGCTAAACGCATCGGCAACATTTCACTATCGGGAGCCAGCTGCAACGCCAGACGGTAGTGGTGAACTGCAGCCTCATCCTGTTTCTGGTAACTGAGCAGGTCGCCGAGCAATTCATGCCCATCAACATTATCGGGTGATTTGTTTAATATATTCCGCAGAATGGCAATCGACTCTTCCGATTGCTCCAAATGCAGCAACCCTTTGGCCAGATTCATCCGCAGATAATCAGTTTTCTGATCAAAAGCAACCGCACGTTTTAATGCAGCAACCGCCGCCTTCCAGCGACCCTCCGCTGCCAAAAGGCGAAACTGGGCATAAGCAAACAGGGCCTTGGCGTTTGGGTCAGCATACTCAGAGCGATAAGCCTTCGTATTGATCGACTCCGGATGCGGCTGCGGTGGAACCGTACAACCAAATAAAAGCAGGCAAAGAGAGACAACCAGAAGAGGTTGGATTTTCACAAAGATCCTATATGGCATGAAGTCTAAGTGGCCTGTTGAACGTTATCAAACGGGTTTTCCTGTTGAGCGAATCGTGAGACAGTCTCTATGTTGATAACTAGCACACTCGATCAAAAAGCGTCAAACCCTTTCCATATCTGTCATAAATACTTTACAGTAGTGAAATCTCTGATAAATTTCAGTTGTGCTGCTGACTTGAAAGCGAATTTCTGTTTCCTTTACGCAGTCATTTTCCGGTTGACTGTAAACAGCGGAAACGGGATAACAAGGCAGCTGATCCTTTCACGCAGTCATTCGTAATGAGGCCATCATGAAAGACCATCAAGGCGATCCAATCAAAGAAGCTTGGGTCATCTGTTTGGTGCTGGGAGTCATATTAATAAACTTTCCGTTTATTCACATTTTTAACAACCAGCAACAAATTTTCGGCATGCCGCCACTGGTTCTTTATTTCCTTATCGGCTGGCCGGCATCCATCGGCGTCACTTGGCTTTTTGTCAGACGCATGGGAAAAGAGAGCTCAACGACTGATCAAGAGACCGGAGAATAACAGGCATTTATGATTTCTGCTAAAATTGTCCTGATTATCTCGCTCATCTACTTTGCGCTGCTGTTTGCCGTCGCCTATTATGCCGACAAGCAACGGGAGCGCGGGCGCAGTCTGCTGTCCAACTCGTACGTCTATTCCTTCGCTCTGGCCGTTTACTGCACCAGTTGGACATTTTACGGCAGTGTCGGCAGGGCAGCCACCAGCGGACTGGAATTTTTGCCGATCTACCTGGGGCCGACGCTGATGGCCTTTACCTGGTGGTACGTGCTGCGCAAAATGGTCACCATCAGCAAACAAGAGAACATCGTCAGTATCGCCGACTTCATCTCCAGCCGCTACGATCGCTCCGCTCTGCTTGGTGCCATGGTAACGATCTTTTCTCTATTCGGCATCATGCCGTATATCGCGCTACAGTTAAAAGCCATTGCCCACACCCTGGAGATTCTTTCTTCTCCCTTGCATCTCCCCTCTGCCGGACTCAGCCCGCTGGGGACCCAGCTACCACCTTACCTCGATACAGCCCTGATCGTCGCCCTCGTCCTCGGCCTTTTCAGTGTGCTGTTCGGCGCCCGCCACCTCGACTCATCTGAACGGCATGAGGGCTTGGTTGTTGCCGTGGCGATCGAATCACTCATCAAACTGATTGCCTTTCTCGCTGTCGGCATTTTCGTTACCTACGGGCTGTTTGACGGATTCACAGATATTTTTCAGCGTTTCTTCGAACAATTTCCCGAACGGCAAGATCTATTCAGCCTCGGCACTGAAGAAACACCTTATACCAAATGGTTTACATTACTTGTTATTTCGATGATAGCAATCATGTTTCTGCCACGGCAGTTTCACATTATGGTCACGGAAAACCCGGATGAAGAGAACATCAAGAAAGCGATGTGGCGTTTACCGGCCTACATGTTCCTGATCAATCTTTTTGTCATTCCGATCGCCCTTGGCGGACTGATCCTCAATGGTGGCGACACCTCGCAGGCCGACTATTTTGTCCTGACCCTGCCCCTCTCTGCCGGACATCCCTGGCTGGCAGTCCTGGTTTTCATCGGAGGATTGTCAGCTTCAGCGGGAATGGTCATGGTTGCATCCATCACAATTTCAACCATGATTCTGAACCATCTGGTCATGCCCGTTATCCTCAAGTTGAAAATTCGTACCCATGATTTTTCCGGGGTGCTCATCAATCTGAAACGCTTAGGAGTTCTCGGGGTCATCTTGCTCGGCTACGTTTACTTCAGGATCATTGGTGAATCTTATGCTCTGGTAAACATCGGGCTGGTTTCTTTCATGGCAGCGACCCAATTCGCCCCGGCAATCATCGGCGGCCTTTATTGGAGGCGAGCAAATCGCCAGGCAACAACCACGGGATTGCTGTTCGGCTTCATCCTCTGGTTTTACACCTTGCTCATTCCATCCTTCGCCCGTTCCGGCTGGATCGATTCAGATATTCTGCATGACGGTCTTTTCGGCATCGCTTTACTCAAGCCAACGGAACTGTTCGGCTTGCGTGGATTCGATATCTACTCACACTCTCTGTTCTGGAGTTTGCTCTTTAATCTGTCCGCCTACCTGACGCTCTCCTTCTTCACCAAACAGAGCGAGACAGAGACGCTGCAGGCAGACAAATTTGTTGATGCTTTGAATGAAACCGTTGAACCGATTCAACGAAAGCGCATCAGCAAAGCACCCACGATCGTGGAATTTGTCGGCCTGATGTCTAAATTCATCGGTGAAAAACCAGCGAATGCGGCAATTTCCGAGTACCTGCAAGACCGCACAATCGATACCCGAGGCAGCTTGGCCGACCACGAGATACCCGCCCTGAAAACTTTTGCAGAACGAACCCTGGCCGGTCATGTCGGTGCCGCCCCGGCACGCATTATCCTCGAAAACTATCTTTCAACCCGCGGCAGTAAAATGGAAGACGTTTTCGACATTTTCGGCTCAGTCACCATCAGTCACGCGGCCAACCGCGAACAGTTGAGTGTCCTCTACGACGCAGCGCAGATTGTCGCCAGCGGAGGCGATTTACAGAAAACCCTGGACGATATTCTCGGACTGCTTTCCGACCAGTTCAAATTCGACCTCTGTGTCATCCGGTTCCTTGAAGAAAAAACCATGAACCTGGTGGTCAATAGTCAAAAAGGCATGTCTTCCGTCCACTTTGGACAATCTGAACGCAACCTGAACGCGGAAACCTATATCGGCCAGGCATTTCTCTCGAACACTACCGCGGTCGTCAACGACACCGAATTTCTCGATAAACCGACCTCAGCGGAAATCATTCACCGCGAAGGCATTACCTGCTTCGCCCATACACCGATCGTTCTCGAAGGAGAATCGGTCGGGGTTCTCTCGGCCTTCTCAAGAACCGTCAAGGGAATTTTTACCAAGGAATTTATTGCCCTGTTTGAAAATTTGGCGGGCCAGGTGGGGATCGCCTGGAGAAACGACAAACAACTTCAAGGCCTGCTGGAAGTCCATGAACAGGAGCGGGAGATGCAGATTGCCAGGAATATCCAGATGAGTCTGCTACCGACCACCATTCCACAGATGGAAAAAATCGAAGTCGCCGGTCTCTGTGTTCCTGCCCATCAAGTCGGGGGAGACTATTACGATTTTATAACACGGGAAGAAAACGGTTTTGACCTCGTCGTTGCTGATGTCTCCGGGCATAATATCGGCTCCGCACTGATCATGGCCGAAACACGAACCTTTATCCATGCGCGAATCGACAGCATCAAGCAACCGGCCGAGATGCTCAAATCCCTCAACAGATTTTTCTTCGACAACATGGATTGCTCGGATTTATTTGTCACCATGTTTTACGCGCAATATTCCCCGGATACTTATAAACTCGGCTATAGTAGTGCCGGCCATAACAATCCGCTCCTCTGGCGGCAGAAAAAACAGGAAATCGAACTCCTCGACGCCGATGGTCTTATTTTCGGCATCAAACCTACGGTCGAATTCCAGCAGAAAACAACACAACTTGAAGCTGGTGATATCCTGCTGCTTTACACGGACGGCATTGTCGAGGCTGAAGATAACAATAACGAATTTTTCGGCACAGAACGCCTGGGTAAGCTAATCCAGGAATCTGTCGACTTATCGGCCCAGGAACTCATCGATCGCATTATGGATCAAGTGCGGATGTTTACCGGGCTACGACACTTTAACGATGACATCACGCTGGTTGTTATGAAAATTCTAAAATAATCATCAGTCAGAATACAAGAATGTCATACTTTTAGAAAATGTTGTATAATTATTTTTGGTAACAATCCGTTGATATTCAGCCAGACAAGGAGGAGTTCATGCAACTGAACATTGTGGAACAGGACGAAATCGTCAAAATTGAGGTTCAGGAAGAACGGATGGATGCCCACAACAGCGGCGACCTGAAAGAACAGATGCTCCAACTGTTCGACGAAGGCAAATACAACCTGATCATCAATCTATCGGCAGTGCGTTTTGTCGATTCATCAGGACTTGGCGCCCTAGTTTCCGGTTTTAAAAATGCCAGTGCTCGCGAAGGCAGTTTAAAACTCTGCTGTTTACAGCCGCAAGTACGCTCCATGTTTGAGTTGACCCGCCTGCATCGAGTGTTTGAAATCTTCGCCACAATAGAAGAGGCCGTGGACAGTTTTTGACCATTTTTTAACGAGATGCTCAACAGAAAGGAGTTGAGATTGAAACAAATCGAGGTCAACATTACGGTCCCCAACCAAACCAAATATCTTTGCATGATCGGCAAGATCGGGGAGAGCCTTGCGCACACTCTCAACAACTACCACGGAGACCGTGAAGAACTTGCCTACCATCTCAATCTGGTTCTAACGGAAGCCCTGTCAAATGCGATATGCCATGCGAATGCCTGCGATCCGACCAAGGAAGTGCGTGTTTCAATTTCAGCGTCTGACAAAAATTTGAAAATATGTGTTTTCGATCAAGGAAAAGGTTTTGACATTCAACATCTGGCAAAAATGAAAGTCAATGAAACAGCCGAGGGAGGACGTGGTATCCAGATCATTTTCAAACTGATGGACCGGGTTGAATATCTACGAAAAGGCTCGGGCAACGTTTTGGAAATGACCAAGCGACTGCATTAAGAACAAAGTAACAAGAATTGGCACAGAAGCAAGGAACGACAAACGCCACTCCCTGCTCTTTTTATTTCCGGCTAAACGGAAAGAATCTCCAGTAATTGCAAGTGGCTTTGCAGATTCAGTTCACCGGAAACACAACCACCATAACCGGCAAATCTAACTTTCGCACTGGCCGCAGCCTGCTGGTCAAGTTCTGAGTCCCCAATAAACAAACACTTTTTCGGAACTGTTCCGAGTTTTTCTGCAGCGAGCAACAGCATGTCAGGCGCAGGTTTCGGGCGGCTAACATCGCAGCTGGTGACCACCGCACTGAAATAGTCTTCTAAACCAAAATGGGAGAGGATCGGTTCAACGCTTGTTCCCCGGTTTGTAGCTACCGCCAACGGGTATTTATGCGAAAGTTTTTCCAGTACCTGCCTTAAATACGGCTCAGGTTGCATCTGCGGAATAAACTGACGGTAATCAAGAGTTGCTGCATACTCCAGTGCCGGTTGCAATTCATCAGGATTGACCAGTACAGAGAGAACATAAGGTGAACTGGCAGTATGACAGAGATGCGCACGATCCGGCTGCTCGACGGTAATCGCAGGATAAGAGAACTGCTCTAAAATTCGATTATAATAGGCAAGATTCGCCTGTCGACTCTCAAACAGCACTCCATCACAATCAAAAATAATGCCCTCAATTTTATTCATGCAGCTTTCCCTTAAACAAGACGATCATCCCAGCACATCCGACCAGCAACATCGGCAAGGAAAGTAACTGTCCCATTGTTGCTCCACCCCAGAGGAAACCCAGGTGAGCATCCGGTTGCCGGACAAACTCAATCAGGAAACGGAACAGACCATAAAGTGCAAGGAAGCAAAATCCCGGCACCCCCGTTTTCACCTTCAAACGATGTAGAGAGTAGATAATGACAAACAAGACGACACCTTCAAGCAGTGCCTCATATAGCTGACTGGGATGCCGTGGCGCAGTACCACCCCCTGGAAAAACAACCCCCCAGGCAACATCAGTCACCCCCCCCCACAGCCCAGCATTCATAA
>JADFVC010000027.1 GCA_015222355.1 Chloroflexota bacterium
ACCTTGATCTGGCTGCGGTGTGGTTCGGCGGGGATCGGATAACGGTTCTTGATCATGAGATCCTGAAAAAAATCCCCTCCTGCAGTCGCAGCAGGGGATCGAATTAAGCGTTCTTTGTCTGCTTCTTCTGCCGTTCTTCCCGCCAGGAGCAGAGCAGCAAGATGGCGACGCCGACACAGATGGCGCTGTCGGCGATGTTGAAGGCCGGCCAGTGATACTGGTACCAGTGAACATCAAGAAAATCGATCACCTCTCCCAGGCGGATGCGGTCGATCAGGTTGCCGATGGCACCACTGAAAAGCAGGCCGAGGGCAAAATGCTGCCAGCTGTCTTTGCGATCAACTTTGCGCAGATACCAAAGGATGCCGATGCCGGCCAGCAATGAAACCCCGACGAAAAAGGGGAGACGTATGGCGTTGTCGGCGAGAATGCCGAAGGCTGCCCCTGGATTGCGCACGTAAGTGATATTGAAAAAACCTTTGACCACCGTCAGTGTCTGATGGAGCTCAAAAGTGCCGCCAATGTAGATCTTGCTCAGCTGATCCAGCAGCAAGCCGATGGCTGCCGTCAGGGCAAAAATCCGGTAATTTTTCATGTCACTCCGCAGTTAAAGCCGCTGTGCAGCGGGTACAGATATTCGGGTGTTCACTGTTTTCCCCAACGCTGGTTGCATAATTCCAGCAGCGCTCACATTTCTTACCGTCGGCCGGCAATACCTGGAGTTTCAATCCGGCAATCTGTTCGGCATCAATCCCGGTGTCCAGGGTATCGACCAGCTCAACCTGAGAGACGATGAAATAGGCTGGCAGTAACTGCTGGTATTGCTGGAGTAAAGGCTGCAATTCGGGCGGGACGACGAGTTGGATTTTTGCTTCCAATGATTGCCCCAACTGTTTTTCCGCACGGGCTTTTTCCAGAACTTTCGAAACTTCCGAGCGAACTTTTTGCAACTGTTCGTAGCGCTCTTCCAGCTCGGCGTCGAAGTGCCGGTCCATCAGTTGTGGAAACTCCGCCAAGTGTACAGTCTCTTCCCGTTTGCCCGGCAGCTTCTGCCAGATCTCGTCGGCGGTGAAGGCGAGGATCGGGGCGATCAGCCGGGTGATGGTGTCGAGCAGCAGGTACATAGTGGTCCGCGCGCTGCGGTACTCAATGCTCCCTTTCGGACTGGTGTAGATGCGATCCTTGAGGATGTCGAGATAAAGGGCACTCAGGTCGATGGAGCAGAAGTTATGGACCGCATGATAGATGCTGTGAAATTCGTATTTTTCGTAGGCTTTTTCGACCTTTTTAACCAGGCCCGCCAGTTTGGACAGAGCCCAGCGATCCAGTTCGAGGAGCTCGCTGTCGCTGACCATCTCGCCGGCCGGGTCGAAACCGGCCAGGTTTCCGAGCAGGTAACGGGCGGTGTTGCGGATCCGCCGGTAAGCGTCCGACAGTCGTTGCAGGGTTTCCTGCCCCAAGCGGATATCGTCGCGGTAATCGGTGGCGGCCACCCACAGGCGCAGGATTTCGGCACCGTATTTCCGGATGATTTCTTCCGGTTTGATGATATTGCCGAGCGACTTCGACATCGGTCGACCATTTTTGTCGAGGACGAAACCGTGGGTCAGAACCGCCTTGTAGGGGGCACGGTCGCGGGTGCCGACCGATTCCAGCAGGCTGGAGTGGAACCAGCCGCGGTGCTGGTCGGAGCCTTCCAGATAGAGATCGGCCGGACTGCCGAGGTTCTCGCGATGTTCGCAGACCGCCGCATGGGACACGCCGGAGTCGAACCAGACATCCAAAATATCGGTTTCCTTGGTGAACTTGTCATGCCCGCAACCTGGACACTTGGTGCCTTCGGGAAGCAGTTCGCCGGCGTCCTTTTCAAACCAGACATCACTGCCGGTGGCCTCGAACTGGTCGGCGATGTGGTGCATGACCTTGCCGTCGTTGAGGGCTTCACCGCACTTTTCGCAGTAGGCGATGGTGATCGGCACACCCCAGCTGCGCTGGCGACTGATACACCAGTCGGGGCGGCCTTCGACCATGTTGTAGATGCGGTCGCGGCCCCAGGCGGGAATCCACTCGACCTTGTCGATTTCCTGCAGGGCTTTTTTGCGCAGCTCGTTTTGCTCCATGCCGATAAACCACTGTTCGGTGGCGCGGAAGATGATCGGTTTTTTACAGCGCCAGCAGTGCGGATAGCTGTGACTGATTTCACTCTGGTGCAGCAGGGCACCCACTTCCGCGAGCTTTTCGTTGACCGCCGGGTCGGCATCTTTGACCTTCATGCCGCCGAACAGTTCCAGATCTTCACGGTAGCGGCCGTAGTCATCGACCGGGTTGAAAATTTCCAGACCGTATTTAAGGCCGACAATATAGTCATCCTGGCCGTGTCCGGGGGCGGTGTGGACACAGCCGGTCCCTGCTTCAAGGGTGACATGATCACCAAGGATGATCAGCGAATTGCGCTCGTAGAAGGGATGCTTGCAGTTTTTGCGCTCGAAGATCTCCGCCTCGAAGGTCGCGGCGATCTTGTAGTCCTCAATACCGAGGGTTTTCATCACCTGCTCGGCCAGCCCTTCGGCCAGCACCAGCAGTTCACCGTTTGCCTCAACCGCCACATAGGGCAGCTCCGGGTTCAGGCAGATGCCCAGGTTGGCCGGGATGGTCCAGGGGGTCGTCGTCCAGATGACGAAGCTGAGCGGTTTCCCGGTCAGTGAACTGAGGGTATCGGGCAGTTCGTCGACATAGGGGAACTTGACGTAGATTGACGGCGAACTGTGGTCGGCGTATTCGACTTCCGCTTCGGCCAGAGCGGTGACGCAGGAAGAGCACCAGTGAATCGGTTTCTTCCCCTTGAACAGAGAGCCGCGTTCCGCCAGCTTGGCCAGTTCACGGGCCGTCTGCGCTTCGTAGTGGGTCGCCATGGTCAGGTAGGGGTCTTCCCAGTTACCGAAAATACCCAGGCGCTGGAATTCCTCACTTTGAATCTTGACCCATTCTGCGGCGTAGGTGCGGCACTCGCGGCGGAAGTCGGCCTTGCTCATCTCGCGTTTCTTTTTGCCGAGCTTCTTGTCGACCATCAGTTCGATCGGTAGACCGTGGCAGTCCCAGCCCGGCACATAGGGAGCGTAGTAACCCTGCATCCGTTTGCTCTTGATGATGATGTCCTTGAGCAGCTTGTTCAGGGCGTGTCCCATATGCAGGTGGCCGTTGGCATAGGGAGGACCATCGTGCAGGATGAAGCGTTTTTTGTCCGGATTGGCTGTTTCCAGCTTGTCGTTCAGTTTAATCTGCTGCCAGTGTTTGAGCATTTCCGGCTCTCGGTTCGGCAGGTTGGCACGCATCGGAAAATCGGTGACCGGTAGATTCAGAGTCTCTTTATAGTCCATACCAGCTTCTCTTTCGCAGTACGAGGATGTGGTGAAAAGATCAGTCGTTGTTTTGTGGTTCTGTTTTTTCGTTCTTCTCCCGGCGGATAAGCACGAGATTTCGGGTGTAGATAATAAAGCCGGTCGACTGGCCGACAATGAAGACGG
>JADFVC010000227.1 GCA_015222355.1 Chloroflexota bacterium
ACTGAATCATCTGGTCAAAACCGCGCAACCGGGAGTATTCGGCAACTTGCTCGATGCTCATTCCCAACTCTTCGGCAGTCCGCCGATTTTTATCCAGAGATGGCGACAACCGACTCTCCATCACTTGAACATTCTGCAAAATCACCGCCAGCGGATTATTTATTTCATGAGCCATCCCGGCCGCCAGACTGCCGACTGAAAGCATCTTTTCCGACTGCATCATGATATCCTCAATCTGGACCTTTTCGGTCACATCATCGGCATGGATCACCAAACCGCTGCTCCCTTTCAGACTCAATGGGTAAATCAGCAGATTGAAATAACGTGTGTTCCCCTGCCACACACCCGGGATCTTCTGCAAACGCGCCGGTACACTATTTTGCCATACCGTTTCCAGCGTAGACAGGTACCGGACTGGATCGATCAGGGTATAAACATCGGTCAACTTTTGCCCCACTGCCTGCGCAGAGGCAATACCGCTCATATCTTCAGCCTGCCGGTTCCAGAGCATCACGTTCAGTTCCGGGTTCACCCCGATCAGCACCGAGGGCATCGAATCAACGATATTCTGCAGATCTGCTTGTAATTTCCGCAGTGATTCCTCAGCCTGACGACGTTCGGAGGTATCATTCAGTGTTCCTTCAATTGACAGCACCTGCCCGTCATCACCCAGAACCTGGTGCCCATTGAACGCGACCCAGAAAAGCTCACCGTTCTTGCGCCGCATCTGGACTTCTCGTCCGTGAACGAACCCATGCTGTTGCATTTCCTCAATCAACCGATCACGCTCCCGAGGGTCCGCATAAATCTGTTCGCGCAGGTCAGTACATGATTTGAGGTCGGCAACAGAAGAGTACCCGAACATTTGCGCCATCGCCGGGTTCACATTCAAAAATTCACCACTGATGGTACTCTGGAAGATTCCTTCAGTCGCGTTATCAAACAGATGCCGGTAACGCTGTTCCGATTCCTGTATGGTCGACCAGCTCTCCACCAGATCAGTGAGCATATCGTTAAACACTTCTTCGATCTGCCCCCACTCGTCTTCGCGATCGAGCGGCATCGGTGAATTGTAATCACCCTGGCGAAACGCCAGCAAGCGCTGCCGGATGGTTTCCATCGGTTTTTTGATATGGTAATTGAAAAGATTAATATAGATCGCGCCCAAGAGAACCGCCAGCACCAGCAGCAGAGCGAGAACAATCGCTCCTGAGGTCACGATGGTGCGATCAATGTCTGCCGTTGTATTCCGGGCCGCTGAAGTACTTTGCGCATCGGCCAGTTGTGAATTGGCAACCGTTTGCGACAACTGCGTTTCAACAAGTTGGGTAATATCTTTATGAACCTGGACAAAAGAGATCAGCAGGACCGTGGCAATAACGGCAAAAGAGACGGCCGAAAGAATCATCGCCAGAACCAGCCTTGACTGGATGGAAATTTTCAACGAATGACGCAAACCCATAGATTATCCAAGCTGTTTGTCGGCTTTGCTTATCCAGGCATGCCGATTCGACAGAGACAAGCATTAGAGCTCATAAAGATATCACAAATCCCGCTGACCTCCATAGTCAAAACTAAGAAAGGGACTGCGATGCAGTCCCTTTCTTAAAGATCAACTCCTGTTCATTCAGAAACTCCGGAGAAACAGGATGAAGTTCCGTATGGGAAACGGTCCTTTTCCGGACGGACACTCATTCGGCAGCAGAATCAGCTGTGTTCCCGAGCCTTGAGGAACCGGACCCCTTCCCACTGCTCCATGGTGTGCCCAAGGCGCCACTCGCTGGCGGCCAGGAAGGTCAGGTGCC
>JADFVC010000228.1 GCA_015222355.1 Chloroflexota bacterium
CTTTCTTATTCTGGAAGGCCGTTGCGTAAATCCGTTGCAGCATGGCATTTTTCTCATCACCACGCCAGTAAGCGCCGGCCAGACTGGTTAACTTGAAAACCTTAATCATTCCAGTGCGAGGGATATGCGGGCCACGGCAGAGATCGACAAAATTTCCCTGGCGATAAATCGAAACTCTTTCTTCGTCAAGGTCCTCAATCAACTCAACCTTGTATTCCTCGCCCATCTCGCGAAACATCTTGATCGCATCAGTCCGGCTGATCTCTTCACGAACAATCCTCAGATCTTCCTTGGCCAGTTCTGCCATCTTTTTTTCGATGACCGCAAAATCCTCAGGAACAAACTTTTTCGTTGCGCTGTAAAAATCGTAATAAAACCCGTCCTTGATTGCCGGTCCGATTGTCACCTGAATTTCATCACCGTAGAGATCTTTGACTGCTTGAGCCATCAAGTGAGCAGACGAGTGACGAATGATTTCCAGTGCTTCCGGAGAATTCTGGGTAATCAATTTCAGTTTACCGGCCGACTCCAGCGGCTGGCTAACATCAATCAATTGACCATTAAATTGGGCGGCAACAGCCTGCCGGGCAAGGTTTTCACCAATCCCCGAAGCGATATCGTAGGGAGTCGCTCCTGACTCAACCTCTTTGACCGACCCATCAGGTAGTTCAATCTGTAACATCGCCATTGCAACTCTCCTGAAACAAAAAGAGGCATCTTCTATAGATGCCTCGACGTCTGAACGGTTATTCGCAATTGCCGGTTATGGTAGGCACGGGCGGGATTGAACCGCCGACCCCTACCGTGTCAAGGTAGTGCTCTCCCACTGAGCTACGTGCCTGCAACCAACCGCGGCGTTCTTTTATCAAATCGCCGTCAATACTGTCAAGCCATTTTGTCTGTTTCGCCAGTTTTTTATTTCGCTAGGAGGCTGTCGGACTATCCGGGCCGAAGCGAAAATTTGGAAGTTTGAGGCCAGATTTTGGCTCGTTTGAGAGCGCATAGCCGTAGCTATGGGCTGAAAGGGAGCTTAAATTTGGGCCAAACAGTCGAATTTGCAGCTGGCTCATGGATAGTCCGACAGCCTCCTAGGCAATATCAAGCAAAATCAGAGTTTTACTGCTTGCCTGATATGACAGACCTCGCTAGAGTAAACCACTGTTTGTGCAATAGCAAGAGTTCTTGATTTCCTTCTATGTGACGTTGAGGTTTAAGCGTGCAGACTATCGATCAATACATTCAGAAAAGCTGCCAAGTCAATGCCGACAGATTAGCCATGCAAAGCAAGAACCGTGGCCGGTGGAAAGGACTCACTTATAGCAAGCTGTGGGAGAGCGTAGAAAAACTCGCCGCAGGACTCCACAACATCGGTATAAAAAAAAAGGCGCACATTGCTCTACTCGGCCCTTCTTCCCCTCGCTGGGTTGTTGCCTATCTGTCAATATTACGCGCCGGTCATATCGTTATCCCCATTGACAAAGACTTGAAAGCAGCCGAACTGCGGCTGATTCTTGATGATGCCGATACGCAAGTGATCTTCGTTGGCCAGCCGCAATTCGAAACCCTGCTTGACATCATTGATGATCTGCCAAAGCTGAAAAAAATTATCCTGATCGATATCCCGCTGTCAGATATTACAGATCGTGGTGAGATTGCCGCTGTTCTCGAAAATCTCTCTAACCTCTGGCACGAGCTGGTTAACGATGTGACCATTTCTGCCGACATACGGAAAAAAATCGAATCAGCAGCCATTGAAGCTCACGCACTCCTGTCTCATCAGGAAAAGGAGGAGGGAAGTAAAAAGAAAAAAACCGGTTTTCTCTCCCGCACAGAGACATCACGCAACAAGCTCCTCAAAGAAAACCGGCTGTTTGCCTATAAGAGCATCTTTCACGACCCTCCCCTTCCTCCGGCAAGCAACAACCCGCAGGATACAGCGGTTATTCTTTATACCTCAGGAACGACCGGCCGTTCCAAAGGGGCGATGCTCAGTCACCACAATATCGTCAGCAATATTCAAGCAGTCTGTAATCGTTTTCAACTGGACGAGTCGATAGCGACCCTTTCATTTCTGCCGATCAACCACGTTTTCGAACAGGTCTGCGGAATCTTGCTGCCTCTTTCTTTAGGCGGACAAATCAGCTTTGCCGAATCAGTCAAAAAACTGGGTGAGAATCTCAACGAAATCAAACCGACCTTTCTGCTCGGCGTTCCTGCAGTGTACCGATTGTTGCTCGATCGGATCATGAAAAACATCGAATCCAAATCGACATCTCGACTGTTGTTTAAATTCTCCATGACCCGAAACATTGTCGCCTCCAAAGTACAGCAGGCGTTTGGTGTCCATACGACGTTCGTCAGCGGCGGTGCCGCTCTCGACCCATCAATTGCTGAAGGGTTCAAAGCCTTGGGATTGACCCTGCTGCAGGGCTATGGAATCACCGAAACTTCCCCGGTCATCTCCGCAGAAAGCCCGCTTAAGGGCAAACCTGGCACGGTCGGTGAGGTCTTGGATGGTATCACGGTCAAAATCGACCGGCCCAACGCTGACGGTGAAGGGGAAATTCTTGTCAAAGGTCCAAACGTGATGCTCGGCTATTACAAAAACGAAGAAGCGACCGCCGAAGTTCTTAAGGATGGTTGGTATCATACTGGTGACCTGGGCCGTTTCAACGAAGAGAAGATGCTGCATATTTGCGGGCGGGTGAAAAACCTGATCGTGACGTCAAAGGGTAAGAACGTTTATCCGGAGGAAGTTGAGAATCAGCTTCTTAAGAGCCCGTTTATCGCTGAAATCATGGTTTATGGCCACAAGGTCAGTCCGACGGCGGAAGAAGTTTATGCCGTTATTTTCCCTGATAAAGAAAATCTCTTCAACTATGAAAAAGATCAGGGGGATGGCCCACTTTCAAGGGCTGAAATTGAAGAATTGATGCGCCGCGAGATTCTTCAGTACGGTAAGGATTCGGCTGACTACAAGCGGGTGAAAAAATTCAGCCTGCGCGAGGACGAGTTCCCGAAAACCACCACGCGAAAAATCAAACGTTACGTGGTTGTACCGGGAATTTCAACCGATTGAGAAACCACCAAACAACAAAAAGGCCACCTTCGCAGACGGCCTTTTTTTAATGACGGAGCAGAGGGACATCAACCCAGGTTATTTTCCACCCGGATGAGACGGGTCGCTTGTCGGACAATGGCCAACTGATCAATTTCGGCCAGGGCCTTGGTCACATTGGATTCCCTCGCACCATGGGTCATAATGACAATCGGTACAGCATCTGCGGTATGCCGTTCCGGCTGAATCATCGATTGGATACTGATATCATACCGACCGAGAATTCCGGAAATCTGCGCCAGTACCCCTGGGGCATCCTCAACAGCGAAGCGTAGATAATAATGACTGACAATATCATTCATTGCCTTAATCGGCAGATCGGCGATTTGGTCAGTGGTATAGCCCATAATCGGGGTTCGCTGTTTCGCTCCGGAAGCGATATCCCGAGCAATGGCCATGACATCACCCATGACGGCACTGGCCGTCGCCTCCATCCCTGCACCGCTGCCATAGAGCAATGCCGGGCCGAGAAAATCGCCCGACAGGCGAACCGCATTAAACACCCCATCAACCTCAGCAAGCTGATAACTGGTTGGAATCATGGTCGGATGGACCCGGACCTCAATATGATCACCATAATTTTTACCAATGGCCAATAGTTTGATCTTGTACCCCATCTGGGTCGCGAAGCGGATATCAATAGCAGCGACCTTGGTAATCCCCTCGGTGTAAACCTGATCAAAGTCGACTTTTGTTCCAAAGCAGAGGGCGGATAAAAGGGCAATTTTGTGGGCCGTGTCGACACCTTCAATATCGAAAGTCGGATCAGCCTCAGCATATCCCAGTTCTTGTGCCTCTTTGAGAGCCGGGGCAAAGTCGCTCCCTTCTTCAGTCATCTTGGTCAAAATAAAGTTGCATGTGCCGTTTAGAATCCCCAACACATTACTGAAGCGATTGGCACAGAGATTCTCCTTAATAGCCGAAACAACCGGAATCCCCCCGCCAACTGCTGCCTCAAACATCACTGCAACGTTCTGTTGATTCGCAGCGGCAATAAGCTCCTGTCCATGAACTGCCATCAGTGCCTTGTTTGCCGTAACAATATGCTTACCGTTCGCAATAGCCTTGAGGATAAACGACTTGGCCGGTTCATAACCGCCGATCAGTTCGATCACCAGATCAATTTCCGGATTGTCGATGATATCTTCAACGTTTGTGCTCAACATTCCGGGAGCCAGGGTAACCCCGCGATCTGACGTGATGTCGAGATCGACAATCTTGACCAGTTCCAGAGACTGCCCGAGCCGTTGCCGCAATAACTCAGAATTTTTTTGAAAGACCTTCACAACACCGGTTCCGATGGTTCCGAAACCAAGCAACCCTACCTTTATTGAGTCCATAACTTCCTCTTAAGCCCTGACCGTCTTTACAAGTCACTTGCTGTCAAGTTTTCTTGCCTTCTGGGCGATTTTATCCAGCAGACCATTGACAAATGCCGGTGAATCCTTTGTGCCATAACGCTTGGAAATTTCGATCGCCTCGTTGATCGAGACACGCACAGGAATCTCCGGCTGATAGAGTAATTCGTAAGAACAGAGCCGCAATATCGACAGATCGACACTCGACATCCTTTCCAGAGACCAGTTTTTAGCGACTTCACGAATTTCCCGGTCAATCACGGTACGATACTCAATAACACCTTGGACCAGAAGTTCCGCAAAGATCCGTGCCGCTGTTGTAAGTGAACCTTCCTCTGTTTCCAGAGGCTCACCCAAGGCATCATCGGCAAAACGAAAGTTTTGCCAAAACCCGCTGAGCAAACGTGAAACATCGGCCTCTTCATCAAGTCGCAAGGCAAAGAGAATTTTCAGTGCACACTCACGCCCGACACGACGATTGTTAGTCGACATCCGCTCAGATCACCTTCATCAAGTTGACCATTTCAATGGCACTCATCGCCGCCTCAGCGCCTTTGTTGCCAGCCTTGGTTCCGGCACGCTCAATAGCCTGTTCAACGGAGTCCGTGGTTAAAACACCAAAGGCCACGGGCAAGCCACTGTCGAGGGAAACTGACGCGACGCCCTTTGAGACCTCGGAACTGACATACTCGAAATGTGGCGTAGCGCCCCGGATGACGGCTCCGAGGCAAATAATCGCATCGTATTTACCTGATTCAGCCATCTTCTTGGCCAGCAGCGGAATTTCAAAAGCACCCGGCACCCGAACCACGGAGAGCTGCAGTTCTTCGGCACCATGACGCGTAAGAGTATCGATTGCTCCCTCGAGTAAACGATCGCAGATAAAACTGTTGAAACGGCTGACGATCAGACCAAACCGGAAACCCGTGGCGTCAAGTTTTCCTTCGATAATCTCAGGCATATTTTCCTCCGTGTAAAAGGCTCGGCTAGAGATTTTCCAGCAAGTGCCCCAATTTTTCACGTTTAGTTTTCAGATATTTTAAATTTGCGGCCTGCGGCTTCATCTCGATGGGAACACGTTCAACAATTTCCAGGCCATAGCCTTCCAGCCCGACGATCTTTTTCGGATTATTCGTCATCAAACGCAGTTTTTTGACCCCCAGCTCTGCCAGGATCTGCGCCCCGATACCATAATCCCGCAGGTCAGCACTGAAACCGAGGGCCTCGTTAGCCTCTACGGTGTCATGACCCTGATCCTGCAAAGCATAGGCTTTGATCTTATTGAGCAGGCCGATCCCACGTCCTTCCTGACGCATATAAAGGATGATACCGACACCTTCTTCGTCAATCTGTGCCAGCGCGGCATGCAACTGATCGCCACAGTCACAGCGCTGCGAACCGAAAACGTCGCCGGTTAAACATTCTGAGTGAACCCGCACGAGAACAGGTTTTTCCGGATCAATTTCACCTTTGACCAAGGCGATATGCTGGGCATGATCAACATCATTTTCATAAACGATTGCGGCAAAATCACCCCCATAGAAAGTGGGCAGAACCGTTTCCGCTGCTCTCCGAATCAACAACTCTTTACGCATTCGGTAGGCGACCATATCGGCGATAGTGATGATTTTTAAATCATGTTGCGCAGCAAACTTTTTCAACTGCGGCATGCGCGCCATGGTGCCGTCCTCATTCATGATTTCACAAATAACCCCAGCCGACTTAAGGCCCGCCATACGTGCCAGATCAACTGAGCCTTCAGTCTGTCCGGCACGCACCATGACACCACCCTTTTTCGCCCGTAACGGGAAAACATGTCCCGGCCGAGCGAGATCTCGGGCCGTGGTATCATCAGCAACAGCGACCTGTATCGTATGCGACCGGTCAGCAGCAGAAATACCTGTCGTCACGCCACGCCGTGCTTCGATCGAAACGGTGAAGGCGGTCCCGAAAGAGGAACTGTTATTACTGACCATTAAAGGCAGGTCAAGCTCATCAGCGCGAGCTTCCGTCATCGAAAGACAGATCAGGCCACGTCCCTCTTTCGCCATAAAGTTGATGGCTTCCGGAGTCACCTTTTCAGCGGCTATGACCAGATCACCTTCATTCTCACGGTCCTCATCATCGACCAGAATGACCATTTTACCCCGTCGGATATCGTCCAGAGCGGCTTCAATTTTTGCTATCGGCATCTATTCAATCCTTTTTTGAATTCCCCAGCCGGGAAATATCTCACATGAATCCGTTTTTGGCAAGGGACTCCAGGCTCATCCCGGCGCTGTTCTGCGGCGCTATCTTTCCCTGCAAAAGACGCTCAACATAACGGCCGATCAGGTCTGTTTCAATGTTGACCTCTGCCCCTTCGCGACAGTTTTGCAGGGTTGTCATTGCGAGAGAATGCGGAATAACCATAACGGAAAAGCTGTTCTGTGTTACTTCGTTAACCGTCAAACTGATTCCGTCAATCGCTACTGAACCTTTCATAACGATGTAACGCAAGGTTTCTTCAGGCAGCGCAAATTCAAAACGTACCGCGTTATGCTCCTGGTAACGTTTACGAATCTTCGCGATACAATCAACATGACCACTGACCAGATGGCCGCCGAGTCGGTCACTCAAGCGTAAAGCTCGCTCCAGATTAACCGGCATATTCGGTCTCAGGCTGCCCAGGGTTGTACACGTCAAAGTTTCCGGTGAGACATCAACGGTAAAACTGCTGGAGTCCCAGGTTATCACCGTCAGACAAGCCCCATTCACTGCGATACTTTCACCAAGTTGCAGATCACCGTTGGCCAGTTCCGAGACGATCCGCAGTTGAGCAGAATCTCCCCGTCGTTGGAGACCGCCGACCTTGCCGATTTCCTGAATCAATCCTGTGAACATTTCTCCACATCCCCCGTAATCAGGATATCTTCGCCAAGCTGTTCGGAACACAGCTCGACAAGTCGTACCGCGTTTATCAGCTTATGACAACCCTCACCATTAAAGATTCCGTACCGGGCAGAGCCACCAATCATTTTGGGGGCAACAAAGACCATCATCTGATCGATCAAACCAGCCTGCAAGGCGGCTCCGGCCAAAGTTGCCCCACCTTCCAGTAAAAGGCGCTGAACATGACGACGCCCTAACTCTTGCCAGAGATGGGGCAATGATACGCCACCGGCAGATTCAGGGAAAATCATCACTTCGGCACCCAGCTGTTGCAATGCGGAAATTTTCTCAGGGTCAGCAACGGTTGTCGCAATAAACGTCGACGCGGAAGATTCTTGCTGTAGCATTCTACTGCTCAACGGAATACGCAACCGGCTGTCGACAACAACTCGCAGAGGATCTCTACGACGATTATCCGACAAACGAGTGTTGAGCAGCGGGTCATCAGCCAGCAAGGTCTCGATACCGACCATGATCGCCTCAACACGGTCACGCAACTGATGAACGCGCTGGCGGCTCAGTTCTCCAGAAATCCATTGTGAATCCCCGCTGGTCGTCGCCGTTTTGCCATCCAGCGTCATGGCAGTTTTATAGATAGTGAACGGAAACCCAGTCGTTATGTGACGGGTGAAAGCTGCAATCAGGCGACGACACTGTCGCTCCTGCACGCCAACGACAACTTCGATACCGGCTTGACGTAATTTTTCAATGCCTCGTCCAGCGACCTGTGGATTCGGATCCTGCACACCGACAAAGACCCGCTTGACACCGGCAGCCACTAAAGCATCGGCACAGGGTTCGGTACGCCCATAATGAGAGCAGGGCTCCAGAGTCACATAAACATCCGCACCTGCGGCTTTTTCAGC
>JADFVC010000229.1 GCA_015222355.1 Chloroflexota bacterium
CCTCCCCATTCCATGGTGTAACCCGGTGGTAGCTCAATGGCTTCGATCTGTTGCAAGACACTCGAACGCAGGGCTGGAAGCGTGACACCAAAAATCGGATTGGCCTGTACCGTTATGGTTCTGCGACGGTCCCGTCGCCAGATCATGGGATCTTCCCACTCCGTGCGAATACCGTCCGTCACTTGCGAAAGGGGAATAGTATAGGTTGATGTTGCTGGTTGGACCTGAAGGACCTTCATGTTGCTGACGGACTCCCGTTCCTCTGCTACATGACGCAGAACGATCGGAATCAGATCGTCTTTTTCCCGGTACAGGCCTATGGAACGGCCATCATAGGCCCGTTTGGTAGTGTTGGCGATGTCCTCCCGGGTTACCACAGCCCAGCGGGCTCGTTCCTGGTTGTATTCGGGGATCACTTTTTGGGTCCGTTGCCGCCAGTTGGTACATGGATAAGCGGCCAGAGGACTGTTGTCCAGAATATTGACGACCTGACCGGCAATAGAGCGGAGCTTACCGGGGTCGGCTATCGAAGGGCCGCTGATGCGCAATTCAAACTTCCAGGTGTTGCTGGGGCCGACGCCGTATTGCCGTATGGGCACCATGGCTTGAGGATATTCTTCTTTGAACCAGGCGTTCAGTTCATTCATCAAGTCCGTTATGTCTTTAAAATCGCGAACGTTGACGATAAACTGGGCATACGATTGGTACGGAGACTCGGGATCAACAGGCAGGTAGAACCTGGGCGGTCCCGCCCCCATGAAGGTGGCAACACTATCGATTCTTTCATCGGCAAGAAATTTATCCTCCGCTTCTTTAAGATCCTCCGCCACCGTCTGGATCCGGGTCCCTTCCGGTGCCCAGTAATCGATCATGAATTTTGTCATGGATGAATCAGGGAAGAACATCTGATCGACTTTTCCAAACCCGATGAGTGCTACGATAAGAAGCGCGGCCAATGTCCCGATGGTGAAAAGTCGCATGCGAATCGCCCGCTCCATGATGCTTCGGAATACCCGGTAGAACTTACCGCCATAGGGATCGGTATCTGTTTTTCCCTCTTTGGGTTCAGGCAGCATGTCGATACACTGCAAAGGGATGATGGTCATGGATATAAGCCAACTTACCAAGAGTGAAATGGCCACCACGGTAAACAGCGTGCGGCAGTATTCCCCGGCCCCCTCCACGGATGCGAAAATGGGATAAAACGCCATGACCGCGATAACGGTGGCCCCCAAAAGGGGCATGGACGGCTGGGATGCCGCCTCGATGGCCGCCTTTTTACGATCCATCCCCTGCTGCAGGCGCACGGCAATTCCGTCCGCTACCACGATGGAGTTATCAACCATCATACCTAACGCAATCACCAATGCCCCCAGGGACATGCGCTGCAGGTCGATGCCGAAAACGGCCATCAAGACAAAACTGCTCAATATGGTCAAGATCAGCGATGACCCGATGATGACCCCCATGCGCCATCCCATGGCTAAGGTCAGAACGATCAGAACAATGGCGACGGCTTCCCCGAAATTGATCATAAAGCCTTTCACGGCATCATCAACGATGCCCGACTGCCAGTGAATGCGGTGGACTTCAATGCCCACCGGCAGCAACGGGATAATTTCATCAAGGCGCTTGTCGATGCCTTGACCGACTTTGACGATGTTTACCCCCGACGACGTGGTAATGGAAATGCCGACGGCCGGTTTCCGATTGTAGCGCATCAGAGTCTGCGGAGGTTCGGCATACCCGGGCTCCACCGTAGCAATATCCCGGATTCGAATCAGTTCTGCTGCCCGCTCAGGGGATACCGGTTTGTCGGAAGCCCCCGTTAGGTTCGACAATTCGTCGGCAAAGGATGCCCGGACATGCAGATTGGCAATGTCCTTGGGAGAAGTGAACTCGCCCGAGGGGGCAATGCGGAATCGCTTCCGATGTAAATCCACGCCGCCAGCGTCTACCACCATATTCTGTTGAGACAGGGTTTCCTGAACACTGGCGTTCGTCAGACCCAGTTCGGCTAGCTGGGTCTGGGAGACGTTTACGTAAATCACCTTGTCCTGAACGCCCCAGAGATCCACGCGGGCAACGTCTTTGACCAAGCTGAGCTCTTTCTTGATGTCCTTGGCATATTTTTCCAGGTCGGCATCCGAGAACCCGTCCCCTACAACAGCCAGCTGGAACCCGAATACATACCCAAAATCATCCGAAACCTCAGGTCTGCCTGCCCCCGGCGGAAGCATGTGTTCGATGTCGCGGATTTTGCGTCGTAGCTCGTCCCAGACCTGGGGGAGTCGATCAGACCAGTATTCCGCCTTTAATTCGACCGAGATCAGTGACATGCCGGGGCGGGAAAAGGACTCAATATATTTTACCTGGGGCATCTCCTGTATGGCCAGCTCAATCCGGTCGGTGACCTCCAACTCTACCTCTTCCGGGCTTGCACCGGGATACATGGTGGTGATGACCCCGGTCTTAACCGTAAATTCAGGGTCCTCCAGCTGCCCTAGACTGAAGAAAGCACCAATGCCGCCAGCCACAAGTAAAAACACAACGAAATAGGCCACCGCCCGTTTTTCAATGGCAAGTGCGGCAAGGCTCATTTCGACACCCCCTTTGAAGACTGGGAAAGAATGCTTACCTGTTGGCCTTCTTTCAAATAGTGCACGCCGGCCGTGGCGATCCATTCGCCCGGCTTTAGTCCGTCTTCGATAGCAATGCCGGTGTCCAGAAGTTCGCCCGTCTTGACTTCACGCTTGCTTACCGTTTTCGTTTGTGTGTCGATGATCCAGACAAAGGTATTGTCCATCTCGTCTACTGAAAAGACAGCTGTTTCCGGAATAATGATATCCCCTCGGCTTTCTTCTCCCGGTAACGCTGCTGCCCGCGTTGCTTTTCCGGCCATGCCGGGCAGGATTTTGATGTCTTCCGGCTGGTCCATAATCAGGGTCACAGGATACGTACGGGTTGTCTTGGATGCTTCCTTACCGATTTCTTTGATTTGGGGCTTTAATTCGCGATTCGGAAACGGGTCAAAACGCACCCGAAATGCTTTTCCGGCCGTTTTGAGATAATCCGCCTGGTAAATCAGGTCTTCTGGAATGTTCACGATCATTTCAATCTGGGAATGGTCTATCAATCTGACGACAGGTTGCTTTGCTTTCACATCTTCGTAGTTTTCCACATAGGTGGATGTCACGATACCATCAAAGGGTGCTTTCAAATAGGTATAGGCCAGCTTGTCTTTGGCCGAAGCTACAGCTGCCTGAAGAGAACGGATTTCCGCCGTGGTACTTTCAACCTGTTGTCGATTGCGGTCGATCATGGCCTGGCTTACAGCTCCAGGATCCTGTTTTTTAATCTGAACTACCCGTTCGTAGTCAGACTCGGCCCGCTTCAAGATTGCTTCCACCCGTTCGAGCTGGCCTTGCGCGTCGCGCAGATTCACCTGAAAATCACGTGGATCAATTCTCGCAAGCTCCTGCCCTTTTCTGACTTCATCACCAACATTGACCGGGCGTTTAACCAGCGGACCTGCAACCCGAAAGGACATATCCACTTCCCGGGTCGCTTTGGCCCGACCCGGGAATGAGCGTTTGGCGAAATCGGATGGATCGCCGACCTGTATAGCCTGCACCGGCCGGACCATTTCTTTTACCGGGATCTCTTCCTGACACCCTATTAAAGCAATTAGAACAACCAAAACCGCGACAGTTTTACCCGACAATTTCATCATGATCTCCCTCGACTCATCTGGTTTCAACACACGTCAGGTGAATGCCATCATTTCTCTTGTCACGCGACCACTCAGGCAATCCCCGTAGCAACGGCAGCACATGGCACGAGGCCGAGCTACCATTTGGGCGCATGCAACAGTTTCACGTCCTTTCCCGTGGGGGGCTCCTTCCTTTCGGTGGGCAGTGATACGGGTGTCAACAGGTTTCCCCAATCTGTTCTGTTTTCCATGGCTTTCAGGTTTTCCTCGGGAATGATGTCTTTTCCCAAACGGATTTGCCACCCGCCACCTATGGCCTTATAAACGGCGATAAGATAACGGACAATGTCTCCGCGACTGGTTGCCAGGCTGTCCTGTTGGAGCACCAGGGCCTGCTGGGTGTTCAACACCCGGGTGTAGTCCACAAGCCCTTCCTTGTATTGCAGTAGGGCCAGTTGGGTCGCTCTGTCAGCGGCTTTGGCAGCGTCAGTAAGAAATACGGCCTGTTTCTGGGATCGGACAAATCCGACCAAGCCGTCTTCCACCTCCTTGGCGGCTTCCAGTACCGAGTTCTGATAGTTCACCAGAAGTTGCTCAAAGCGTGCGTCCTGAACACGAACATTGTTCTTAATGCGCCCGAAGTTGAATATATTCCACTGGAAAGAAAACGGGATAAAAGAACCGGTAAAAGAGTCCGAAGCGAACAGATCATTCCCATCGCCGGCAGCAAAGCCAATTGAACCCGCCAGTACAAAATGCGGGTATAGTTCCGCCTTTGACATGCCGATCATGGCGCACTGCGTGGCAGCCTGGAACTCGGCAAAACGGATATCCGGTCTCCGTCGCAATAAATCCGCAGGGATGCCAATGGCGACCTGCTCAGGCGCTGTGGGAATGGCGGAAGGGCCTTTTAAAACCTCTTGGAGGTCGCTTGGTGGTGTGCCCAGCAAGATACTCAGCCCGTGTTTGGCCTGTCGGATACCAATTTCCAAAACAGGAATGCCCGCCTCTGTATTTCTCAGTAACGATCGGGCCTGCTGGACATCCAGCTCCGTGCTCATGCCTCCTTCAAAGCGAACCTCGGCCAGCCTCAGTCCTCTTTGCTGGAGGTTTACATTGCTGCGCGCAAATGCCAGGCGCTGTTCCAGTGTGCGAATAATCACGTAGGCCGATGCAACTTCGCCTGTGAGCATGACCAATAAGTTGTCATAACCGGCCAGGGACGCGGCCAAGCTGGCATCAGCGGCTTCAACCCCGCGACGAAACTTACCCCAGAAGTCCAGTTCCCAGGCAGTGTCAAACCCGAGTCTGTAGTAGTCTGTACTATTATCAATCTGGCTGCTCACCTCATCAGGGAGATTTGAAACGGGCGGTTCATTTTCACTGGTTCTTAAATATGAATAGCTGCCGTTCAATTGTTGCGCCTGAGGATACTGGGTCCCGATGGCAATCCCAAGACGTGCACGGGCTTCCAGAATCCGTAGCCCTGCAATCCGCAGTGGCAGGTTTTGTTCACTGGCGAGCTCGATGAGATGATCCAGCACCGGATCGTTAAAGACCTTCCACCACGCGCTGTGATCCGCTTCTTCCGTCTTTATCTCGGGGTAGGACTCCTCCGTCCATTTCTCTTCAACAGGAGCGGTGGGTTTTACGAAATCCGGCCCTAATGTCATGCAGGCCGTCAACGCCGGGACCAGAAGCAGTATGGAAAGCTTCACCATCCAGTTCCGGACGATCCACATGTTGCATCGCTTCACCTGGGCAATCATCAATAGTCTTGTATTCAGCATCGTCAAATCACCTTTCTCTCATCTGATGGCCGCGTTTACTTTGCTGTGTCACATCTTAAGCGCTATCGCCGTCCGCCTCCGCCTCTCCTGCCGCCACCGCTTCTACCACCACTCCGCCGCCCGGTCCGTGTCAAGGCGCGCACTGAACCAGACGGCGCCAAAAACCGGCTCTTCCGAACCATTGAGTTCCAATGCAACCGCAGCACGTCCCTTGAGCTGATTGCCGTCCAGTTTTTCTGGCTGAGGCTGGTAAATTACCACCAAGCCCTCTGGGGTGTCAATCTCTCTCGGCCAATTGCTGGTAGCGTCCTCCTGTGCCCAGCCCGACGCCGGCAGAAATGGGCAGGCTGCCAGCAGTACAACCAACCATACAACCCCTCTAGGTACTGTCCTAAATAGTAGTCTCATAAATTCCCTCCTAGCGGCGGCCGACTTTCCAATATTCTACGGCCATTCCAGTCGATTGTGGTCAGAAGACTACATTGAGCATCACCAGGCTGACCACCAGGAAGATCACGGTCATGATGCCGCCGGCCTTCACGAAGTCCTTCACGCGGTAACCGCCGGGACCCATAACCAGGGCGTTGCACTGATGGGTGGGAAGCACGAACGAGTTGGAAGCAGCGATGCCCACGGTAAGGGCAAAGACACGGGGGTCCGCATCCAAGCCGGCGGCTTGCGCCGTGGTTGCGATGCCGATGGCCATGGGTACCAGCAATACTGCGGCGCCCACGTTGGACATCACCAGGGTGAAGAAGGTGGCCAGAACGGCGACAGCCGACTGTAACACCCAGACCGGCACATGGCCCAGGATCCTCAGGGCTTCCTGAGCAATCCAGGCCGCCGTGCCGGAATCCTGGACAGCGGCCCCTAGCGGGATCAGGCATGCTAAGAGGAAAACCGTCTTCCAGCTCACAGAGTGGTAGGCCTCGTCCATGCTCAGTACGCCGGTGAGAATCATGCCCACCGCTCCAACCAGAAAACAGAGTGACAGCCGTACCTCGGTGAACAGGACCAAACCGATGGCGATGGCGAAGAAAAGCGCCGCGAACTGCACCTTGTGCGGGCGCAGTTCTTCATGCGGGTATTTCCTGGTGACCACTACGAAGTCACGATTCTTCTCCAGGCGTGCAAGAGCATCCCATGTCGTGTAGGCCACCAACATGTCACCTGCCTGGAGCGGTACGGTCCGCACCATTTCGGACATGGTCTCGCCGCCGCGGTGAATCGCGAGGACCGACAGTCCGTGGGTCCTGCGCATCCAGACGTCCTGGCAGGTCTTGCCGATGAGAGAGGAGTCGGGCGGGATCACCACCTCCGAGATGCCGGCATTGGTGGATGCTAGGGCCTCGATAAAAATGCCAAGTTCCGCGCAGACCTCAACCCCCGCCTCCTCCGCAAAGTATTCCAGATCCTGTTCCGTCCTTCCCATGAGTGCCAGCTCCATCCCACTGCTAAGCACTTGGTCGCGCGTGGGGCGGATACGCAGGTCGCCGCCCTTGTGGGTAGCAATGACCCTGACCTTGCCGGTACTCTCTACCTCGGAAACTAGCTTGCCATCCAACGCACTACCGGCGGGTATCTTCATCGCTCGGACCTTGTAGGAAAGGCCGTAGACGCGGCGGAAGTAGGCCATCGTATCCTCGCCTTCTTCACCTTCGCGGCGGATCGAGGGAAGCACGAATCGGCCGGCCAGCACGAAGTAAATGATGCCCGCCGCGAGCAAGGCGATCCCTATGGGCGTCTGTTCGAAGAGCCCAAAGGGCTCTATATCCTCGGGGAGCAGGTCGTTGAGCAGGATCGTGGAGCTGGTACCCACCAGCGTGAGGGTGCCACCCATAATGGCGCAGAACGACAAGGGGATCAGCAGTCGCGACATGGGAATGCCAGTCCGCGCAGAGATGCGCGCGGCCACCGGTACAAATACGGCAACTGCACCCGTATTCTGCAAGAAACCCGAGAGGAAACCCACCGATCCCGTGAGGATAGGGACGATGCGTTTCTCAGTGGAGCCGCCGACGCGCAGGATGAAGCCTGCCACGCGGCTCATGATACCCGTCTTGTCCAGGCCCGCCCCGATGATCATCACCCCAATGATGGAGATGACGGCGTTGCTGGCGAAGCCGTCGAACAGGTGCCGGGGGTCAGAGATGCCCTCGAGCCCGGGGACCACACTCAGCAGGCCGAGCAGCACCATTACGGACAGGGCCGCCAAATCGATGCGCAGGATCTCAAAGGCAAACAGCACGATCGTCACGCCCAGCAGCCCGAGTACGACCATCATCTGGGGGGTGAGGCTTATTGTCTCTGTCATTTTAATTCCCTCGCATCAAGCACGATGGTTCTCCCTAACAGCCACCAGCACCCCCTCTGACCAGCGTTTAGGCTCAGCCGGGCATTGGTTCCAAGACGCCGAGATCCTCAAAGCCCCAGATCATTAGCTGGACCGCAAGGGCCACCAGCAGTAGCCCCACAATGCGAGCCACAATTTGAATAGCCGATGGGCCCATTAGACTCATGATCCGGTGTGCACCGAGTAAGACGACAAAGTTGAACGCCATGACCCCGAGTACCAGCCCGGCTACAAGCAGCGTCTCGTTGATGCTCGTGGCCGTAGCCGTTATCGTAACGATCGCGACAATGCCCTGCGGTGTGGCCATCAGCGGCATTGCCAGCGGGTAAATCCCAATGTCCGTCGATTGGGCGGTGTGGGCGTGATCGTCGTGGTTTGACTCGCCGCCCATCACCATACTGAGGGCGTACAACACCAGGATCAGGCCGCCCGCAATCTTCAATGCGGGTATCGAGATGTGAAACACCTTTAGCAGGAACTCGCCTGCAACCACAAAGAGGATACCCACGACGGTTGCCGTCACCACCGTCTTGATCGCCACGCTGCGCCTAAAGCCGGGATCGGCGTCGGCCGTGAGCGTCGTGTACACGATAACAGCCTTCAGCGGTCCAATGGTGACGAGTAACACCATTAATATGTCTAATGCGCCAAGCTCCATAGCTCTAGGCCTCCTGCCACTAGTTCGGCGGTTCCAGACCAGTTGCCGCCCAAGCCACGAAGGACCCTGACAGCAAACACTGACCGTACATAGTTCACATGATTGCAGTCCATTCTGGCCGCGGGAGGCAAACGCCCCCGCGGCTCTACTAGCCCTCCGGGTTTTTTATCAACTCCGGCTTTTAAATCCCTGCGAGAGGTGAGGAACTGTCAGCCACCTGAAGTGGATAGGGTGTGAAATGAGCTTAAGACCAGCAATGATTTCTTGATCGATCTGATCAGGATTCAAATTGATGAATTCAGCGGAAAGCCGCGATATCAATTTTTCGAATTTCAGTTGTTTTTTGTTATTTTCTTCTGCCTGTTTAA
>JADFVC010000230.1 GCA_015222355.1 Chloroflexota bacterium
ACTCTATAAAGTGCTGATGCACAACGACGATTATACCACGATGGAATTTGTCATCGAAGTCCTGCGTAATATTTTCCACAAGCCAGAGACGGAGGCGGAAAAAATCATGCTGACGATCCATTTTCAGGGGTTTGGCGATTGCGGGACCTTCCCTTATGCAATTGCCGAAACCAAGGCCGATCAGGTCCGCTTGCGGGCTCGCAAGTCAGGTTTTCCATTGCGTTGTTCCCTTGAAGAGACATAAGGAACGGTGGCTGAAATGTTTAACCAAGATGTCCAGATAGTATTTACCTTGGCGGTTCGTGAAGCGCAGCGCCGTCAGCATGAATATTTGACGACCGAGCATATTCTTTATGCACTCTTGCTTGAAGGGGTTGGTCAGCAGATTCTGACCGCCTGCGGCGGTGACATCGAAGGTCTTAAGGACTTGCTGGAAAATTTCTTTGACCTGCACCTGGAGCATCTTCCGGAAGATCTAGAGGACGACGAGGTGCCGCGCCAGACCTTGGCACTGCAACGGATGTTACAGCGCACGGTGCTGCATATGCAGGCGTCCAACCAGGGTGAAGTCGGGATCGGCGACCTGCTGGCAGCCATTCTGGAGGAAGAAAACTCTCATGCCTGTTTCTTTTTGCAGAGCCAGGGGATTGAGCGGGTCGATCTGCTTGATCATATTTCCCACGGGACAGTAACGGGCGGAGGGGCGGACGAACCGGAAGAGCGCCCGGCTGAGCCCGGTCAAAGGGAGCGCGGCAAACCCAAGCAAAAACCGGCTGATCCCTTGAAATCCTTTACCGTCGATCTGATCGCCCGGGCCCGTAAAGGGAAAATTGATCCATTGATCGGGCGGGATGCCGAGTTGGAAAGAACCATTCTGATTCTCTGTCGGCGGCGCAAAAATAATCCAATTTTTGTTGGTGAGCCGGGTGTCGGCAAAACTGCCATGGCTGAAGGTCTGGCGTTGCGGGTTGTCGAAGGGAAAGTTCCTGACCTGCTGAAAAACAGCGAACTATTCACTCTCGATATGGGAGCACTGCTGGCCGGGGCCAAATTCCGCGGGGATTTCGAGGAGCGCCTCAAGTCGGTGGTGGTCGCCCTGCAGAAACGGGAACGGGCCATTCTTTTTATCGATGAAATTCACACCATTGTCGGCGCCGGTGCCACCAGCGGTGGTTCGCTTGATGCTTCGAATATCCTCAAGCCGGCTCTCAGCTCCGGGGAAATACGCTGTATTGGATCAACCACTTACGAGGAATATCGAAATCTGTTCGATAAGGACCGGGCGCTGTCACGGCGTTTCCAGAAGATCGATCTGCACGAGCCGAGTAGTGATGAGGCCTTGCAGATTCTGCAGGGGTTAAGTCCACGTTACGCACAGCATCACGAGGTCAGTTACCGCGCAGAAGCACTTGAAGCGGCGGTACAACTGGCGGTCAAACACCTGCCGCAGCGGCATCTGCCGGATAAAGCGATCGATATCATCGACGAGGCCGGGGCTCAGCAACGGCTTGACGGGCAACTGAGTCGGCCCATCGGTATCGCTGAGATCGAGCGGGTGGTGGCACGTATGGCGCGGGTGCCGATTCGGACGGTGACCGGTAGTGACCGGCAACGGTTGCGTTACCTGGAGCGTGATTTAAAGCGGGTTGTCTTTGGTCAGGATCCGGCAATTGACAACCTGGTTAAATCAATCCATCGCTCTCGTGCCGGTTTGGGGCATCCTGACAAGCCGGTCGGTTCGCTGCTGTTTAC
>JADFVC010000231.1 GCA_015222355.1 Chloroflexota bacterium
AAGCAGCATCTCTATCTTGATGTTCATTAACCAGGATATAGTCTTCCGGTTTCATCGCTGAACAATCAGGCATATTAACCAGTTCACCGGCTTCCTGCATGTCACGTGAAGTCTTACCGCTCATTATTGACCATCCATATTCAACACGCAGTTCACGCACTCGCCTGGCCCACTCGCTGATACCTGCAACGATCATAATTTCTTTATGAGAAATGATTTGACAGGGGTACTGTCGCAGGTAAAACAGAATACGATCTCTTGCCGACTTGGCCATATCAGCCGGGACCAGTGAAGTTCCCAGTTCTTTGAGGGTATCCCATACCGGCAACAAAGACAAAACCTGTGTACGCAAATCTGCCCTTGATCCAGTCTCAAAAGCGGCCAGTAATTGAATCAACTGCTGTTTCAACTGCGCTTTTTTCAATGCCATATAATTACACCGCGACTTTTACAGTTGCTATCTGCTGATAAATTGTTTCTGTTTCATTTACATAAAAGGAATCCGTCTGTCCTTCAAGGGAGCGGATGACCTCAAAGCCTATTGCCTCAGCCAAAAGCGGCGGAACAGCATTCCCTATCTGTTTGGCAATTTCAATTTTGGACCCTTTAAAAATAAAATCATCCGGAAACGATTGTATCCGAGCAGCCTCACGATGAGTGATCGGCCGGTGCTGTTCGGGGTGTAAATAACGCCCCTTTTCCGGTTTGAAAAATTCTGTGCGAATTGTTACCGATGGACGATCCCACCACAGGCGTCCGAACAAGTCGGTACTACCGGAGGGTTTATTGATCCAGCAAGCAGGGGTAATATCAGGTCTATTGCGCTGTAAATCAAACCTGTTTCCTCCAGCCGGCACGGCTAAATACCTTTCATAACTTACAGGTTTCGGCTGCCTACCGAAATGGAGGTCAAGAGGAGAAGGCAATGCCCTGATTTCTGTACCGACAGGTTCCGGTAAATCTCCGATTGCCGATTTTACATTGTTCCATGGCAGCGGGAGCAACGTACTCAGCAAGTTCGGTTCTAAATCAATAAGCTTTGCAGGGTCACAATAGGAAGGGAGCGGCAAGGAGATATGATTATCTTTTGCAGCCATAATAATTGTTCTGAACCGCATTTCAGAGACACCGTAATTTGCAGCGTTCAGTACTCTTTTTTGAATATATTTATATCCAAGTTTTTTCAGTGTTTGCAGAATCTCTACACACTCCGGCGAAGTGAGCAGTTGCCTGACGTTCTCCATGACAACAACGCGAGCACCGCAAAGTTCAACAACCCGCATAAACTGAGACCACAAAGAACGCCTTGGGTCGCCCTGACGGTTTTTATTGAGAAGAGAAAAACCTTGGCAGGGAGGGCCGCCGATAACGACATCAGCTGTAGGAATCACATGATCCCTGTTGTCCAGCAACTCAACGATGTCACCTAATACGGTGTGTGTACCCTTTCGGTCAAAGTTGGCTCGGTAAGACTCAATTGCATGTTCGTTGAAATCATTGGCAAAGACAGGCTCAAAGAGACCGGTATCAACGAAGCCACGAGTCATCCCGCCGCAACCGGAGAAAAGGTCGATCAGTCTGTATTTTTTCTGGGGTTTCATATTCGCATTATTATACATAATTAGTGACATGCCTACCGTAGAGTTTGTGGATTGTATCGTATTTTGAGCTGGAGATACAATCTTGATATAGTTTGGTTGTTGCGACAGGAAATGTGCTGTCCCTGCTTGGCAGGCCAGCTTACAGCAGAGCTTGAATAGTTCAACCGCTTTGCCATATCGACCACCGCGATGCGACAGCACCGGGGACAATTTCTTCAGGGATCACATAGACCGGGCCACCAGAACATTGGTTGCAATAGAAGACAGCACCACGCCTCTGTAAATCGACCAACCCGTTTTTGATTTCTTTTTCTGTATGAATATCGTTCCCAGCTTTGGGAAATTTGTTCAGACTGGCTTGAATAAGATGGTGGTCATTAAGAGATAGGCCAACATATGCTCTCAGCTTGGCAAGAAGCCGTTTTTCGTCTTCACTGATAACATCATCTTCGAGAGCGACCTCCAACACGGTTTTATAGGTATTGATCGCATCGGCGTTCTTGTACTTAAAGGCTTCCGGGCTGGTCGCCTCCGCAATAATTCGCTTCTCGTAGTCGATGATACTGGCAATAATTGTTTGCTCATCTAGCTGGCACTGATCTGCCCCCAGCAATGTTTCCATCAAGAAAAAAGCCAGGGCCTTCGTGTCAAACGAAACACCGGAAAACTTCATCCGTTTATCAATGTTTTCAGTATTTTGCAGAATATCTCGATCAGAGATTATGCGCTTACGAGAGGTGGCTTCATCCGGTTTAAGCGTGTCCTTGGTGTAGCTATCAAGGATTCGATGAAGGTTGATTTTGGACATGCAATCGACTGCTTCTTCAATTCTCATATTTCCCTCCCATTTAAGCAAAGTCAGGTTTAATCCGACAAATTTTCTAACTTATTAAAAACACCCCGACGCAACACGCCCTTTTCGAAGGCCTGGGTGTCAGCACGCAGGCATCGGCAGGGCCGTCCCGCTTTCGTCTCTTCCTATTCTTTTTCTCCGGCCGGGGTCAATACGACTGCCTCAATCCACGGTTCGAAGCGGCTGCCCCAGTTGACCGTCACTGTATAGCGGGGTTGCCAATTGCGTGCTTCAGGCGACGCATCATAAGAAGAAAGGTATTTTCTTGGCGGCAGGCCCACAAGCGGTTTCTGCAGGGAAAGCGGTACATGCAACCGATCGACCAGCAGTTGAACAATCCTGCCGTGCACCTTTCGCTCATCGGTATACGAATAACTGGCCCTGACCTCCGCAGCGACAATGGCAAAGCGACTCCGATCCGGATAGCGCTGCCGCAGGGCTTCTGGACCCGGTCCGACATCGACCGCGAACAGCCGCGAACGCGATAGCAAATCCTCCCTGATTCTGGCGACCTGCGAGGCGAGTCGTTCTGCCTTCTTTTCGTCGGCAGGGGTTTTCCCCACCAACTCGGCAATCTCCGTCTCTTTTTCGACTTGGTAATTCCGCCAAGCTTCCCCCGCGTATTCAAGGACCACGTACCCCCGCTTCGGTAGGAGTTGTCGGTAATAGTTCCTGTCCTGGTTATTTTGCTTGATTGCCTCGATATCAAACCCGAGATCCGTCAGTTTTTGTGCGTCAAGCCAGGATTGTCCCGAGGAATATTCATTCCAGTCGAAACGTAGGGAGACACCGCTATTCTCCTCTTTCTGATAGGTCGCGAGGTAATCGAGTTCACGCTCAGTCAGGGTCAATGTCGCCTCGGCGGCGCCGCTGCGATTACCGGCAACGCCGAGCAGAATGATTCCATTGACGAGAACGATCAGGACCAGAGCGATCAGCAGATAACTATTTTTCATGCCGTCACCTCCCGTCCCGTCGCCCGGAGCCGGCGCATGCCTAACAACAGCCCGATGGCAATCAGGCCGAGCAGCAAGAAGAAGAGATATTTCGGCATCCAGTCCCACCACCAGTCATACAACTTGGTGTAGAGAAACAGAACAAAGAACGTGGCGCCGAGATTGACCATGCCGGGCCAGTGCCGGCGAATGCCGAGTGCAATAATCCCGGCCGACACCACAAACCCGAGCACCTGATAGAGATATTCAATATGCGTCGACGACCAGGCCAGATAGCTGATCTCGCCGTAGTTGGCCAGAATTAGAATGGAGATAAAGATAGCCAGAAAGCCGAAAACCCGGTAGTTGCCGGCAAACTGCGGATGATGCCGGTGCGGCAATAACGGAACCAGGGCCAGAATCAGGCCGGCAACGATAAAATTCTCCGGGCGCTCGCCGAAGGAAATCCAGTAACAGCCACTCCAGGTGCCGACAGTCGCCGCCAGATAACCCATTAGGCAAGTCATCCCGGCTACCAGTGGCAGGCGCAAGCTGAAGCCATAAGCGAGTAGCAGGGCGAAACAGCCCCAGACCAGAAAGACATTTTGACTCGGCGTGACATTAAAGATGGTGCCAAGAACAGAGAGATCGAGAACGAAGGCGGCAAATGCGACCGAGGCGAGCAACGACGTGAAATAGAGGGTCTTTTCCCGGGTGGCGACGAAGCCGGTTGCCAACAGAAGAAGCAACGGAGCCAGGATCAGAATTACGACCTGCAATGATGTTGAGAGGTCGCCCCAGAAGCGGTAGAAAAAAAAGAAGATGGCGGCCGAAATGGCCAGGGCCCCGAGGAATGAGACGATGCGCATCCCCCACGAGAGCTGCCGGTCGACGCCGGTGACATCGACGTCGAAATGCTCGGCATACTCCCCAAGCAAATTGTCGTGGTAGTTCTGCACCTGCCGGGCCTCATCCCCGCCAAGCGTCAGCACACCAGCCTCTTCCAACTGCGTCAATTCGTTCCGAAACGCGTAAATCCTATCGACCCGTTTCTGGGCATCGTCCTTCTGCATTTCACCCCACTCCTTTTCATGGCACGCAATAAATTCCGTGGGACACGAAATTCCGGGGGACACAATACCTGTTGTTCACCTACCGGTAAGCCCCCGCTGCCTCTTTAACCTTAAAACCAATCGACTCCTTCTCCGCCACATCCGGCCGCATCAACTGCCGAATCGCATCAAACACCACCCGGAACCGATCATCATATTTCTGTTCCAGCTGCTCAAGCCGTTCCGCCAACTCAGAATGCGAAGCAAGAATCCTGCGCAGCTGCACAAAGGTACGCATGATCTCGATATTGACCTGCACCGCACGCGGGCTGTGCAAAACGCTGGAGAGCATTGCCACGCCTTGCTCGGAGAATGCATAAGGCGGCGTACGTCTGCCACCCCACTGACTTGAGGTCACAGATTGTGACTTCAAGTCTTTAAACTCCTGATTTGTCAGCTGAAACATGAAGTCTGCGGGGAACCTGTCGAGGTTTCTTTTGACTGCCTGTATCAATTTTTTGTTTTCAATACCGTATAGTTCAGCCAGATCCTCATCGAAAATAACCTTGTCCCCTCGAATGATACGGATCGAACGTTCTACACGGATTAAGTCAATCTGTGTCATTGCCCCCCCTCTTTGAATCTGTTCCACAATGTTGATTTTACATCACCCTTAAGTCAGATCGACCGCCATTTCTTGCAACGCTCCTAAAATC
>JADFVC010000232.1 GCA_015222355.1 Chloroflexota bacterium
AGATTTAAGCTCCTTTTCAGCCCATAGCTATAACTCATGCGCCCTTGAAAACCTTCAACAAATGAGGAACCAGCTGTTTTTTACGTGACAAGACTCCCTTAAGGCGATACAGGTTCGACCCTTCCTGCGGGTAACCGATGATATAGGGGAGTTCTTTCGGCCCGACCGCCAGTAAGAGACTGGTTTCCATGACGATATCCGTCACCAACAGGGCGATCAGTTCATAGCCTTTTTCGTCTCGAACTCTCTGCAGCTCCGCCAGCAATTCATCAGAGCGCTGATGAAAAGAATGAAAATTCACCACTTCCACCTGTCCCAGCCCCAATAAACGCTCACCTGCCGTATATTCCTTGAAATCGGTCAGCAGCAGATCCCGCGCTGGAGCACCGCTCGCCATCAAGCTTCCGGCAGCGAACAACTCACTTCCAAAAGTTTGGTGATCGAGTCCTGAGAGGGTTTCCAGCCAGGGGACCAGTTGCCGGTCGCTCGCTGTTGTGGTTGGAGATTTGAGAATCAGCGTATCGGACAGCAAACCGGCCAGCAGCAATCCGGCAATCTGCGGCTCAGGCTCAATTCCGGCCTGCTGGTAAAGGGTCGCCACCAGCGAACAGGTACTCCCCAAAGGTTGATTGATAAAACGAATCGGTGTATCGGTATGGAAATTGCCCAAACGATGGTGGTCAATAACCTCAAGGATTTCTACCTTGTCTGCGCCCGGAACCGCCTGTGACAGCTCGTTATGATCAACCAGAATCAACTTGACCGGAGAGCTTTTGATCAAATGGCTCTTGGTTGCAATCCCCCAGACTTTTTGTTCATCGGCAGAAACGACGATCGCCCCCGGATCTTTACTGTGCAACAACTTCAATCGTAGATCCTCAAGCAGATCATTGGGGCTAACGGAGATAAAATCATCATGAACCAACTCACCGACCGGGGTTGCCATACGGGTCAACCAGACACTGTTGGCGGTATCATAATCACTGACTAAAACCGAGACCCCCTTGACTTTCGCAGCAGCAAGTAAATCTTCACTGAGCTGAGACGTCCCGGAGACAATCAGCAAACGCACGCACGCCTCAATTGCCAGTTTTTGAATCCCTTCCCGATCTCCGGTAATCAGAATGGTTTCCCTCGGGATAATTTCGTCAACCCAGTTGCGGAAACTTGCCTCACAACGGGCGCCGACATAAAGACTGAAATCTTCTATCTGTTCCGCTTCCACCAGATGATGTGCGACTGCTCCGAGGCAGCGTTGTATAGACGCCAACGATGCCCTGACACGCCGCATCCTTTCCGGCTCAGTCGGCACCAGGAACAGCTCGGATACCGATTTCAGCAGCAGCATCCCCCTGGCGTGGAAATCGTCATCGACCACTGGCAGCATGCGGATGTGATACTGATGATAAAGCGCTATCGCTTTTGACAGTGGCTCCGACTCATGGATGGTCACAACCTCTTCTGTGACCACATCTTTAATCCGTGGATACACATCAGCCAGCAACTGCGGCACTTCAATCCCCAACCGATTCAGGACAAATTCCGTTTGTTGATTGATATGTCCGGCTCTGGCCGGCTGAACTTTGTCCAGGCCCTGCAAGCGCCGCAACTCAGCATAGGCAATCGCACTGCAGATTGAATCAGAATCCGGGTTACGATGTCCGACAACAAACACCCTTTCTGCTGATTGCATGTGTTCTCCTGGTGACAAAGCAAAAATTCGGCGGGCCGATCCCTGAGTTAATCTTCAGCCGGAAAAAATGACAGATCATGGCGCAACACACCCTTGACATCACCCAAGCCAATAACGTTTTTGATTATCCCTCTTTCCAAGCGATTCTTTTCGTCAAAACCGACATACAGATCACGCCCCTTGGTCTTAAATACAGAGGGATCCACCAACACTTTAAAGAGCAGAGTCGTGTCAGCAAAAAACTTTTGCTCACTGCTGCTG
>JADFVC010000233.1 GCA_015222355.1 Chloroflexota bacterium
GTATATTCTCGCCCGTGCCAATGAGGACGGAGCCGAGATAAAACTGCTGCGGGCCGGAGCCGACAGGGCTGTTTCTCCTTACACCATGGGCGCATCTCGCATGGCCCAGGCAGTGCTGCGCCCGTCGGTCGTCGATTTTATCGACATCGCCATCGGTCGTGAAAACATTGAATTGCAAATGGAAGAAATCAAAGTGGCCGCAGACTCCAACCTGACGGGAAAAACCCTGATTACCTCAGCTATTCGTAAAGACCTTGGTTTAATTATTGTCGGCATCAAAAAAGGTAACCAGATGAAATTCAACCCGGATCCGGGCACTGAAATCAACCAGGGAGATATCCTGATCGCTCTCGGGGAACCACCGGAAATCAAGCGGCTTGAAATCATCGCATCGGGACAACGGTAACAAATGAAAACTAAACTTTTCGTTCATATTCAGGCACAACTGCTCCCTGCCAGGATGCCTTTTCTGCTTAATCGCAAATTACAGCCGGAGATCGGCTGCCAGGAAGTGGGTATCGACGAGCTTGATTTGGTCGAAATGTCACGCTGTGCCACACAGTTGGTGGATAGAGAGTTAGGCAATACAGTGCACGCCCCTTTTGCCGATTTTAAACCCGGCAGCTCGAAAAAACAGGAGCAGAAAAAGGCCCACACAATGTGTCAGCAATCTCTGCAACTGGCCAGCGCGCTACGGAGCCGCTTGGTCGTCTTTCACCCCGGGATCCCTTACCAGGCAACCAGCAAACAGCAGAATATCTGGCTGGAGAACTGTCTGACCTTCTGGCCTGAATATATTAATCAGGCAGAACAACTCGATCTTATCATCGCCATAGAAAACATCTACGAACCGAGTGCAGATATCTTTCTGGATCTCTTCAAAGAACTGGGCTCAGCAAACTTCGGCCATTGTTTCGACATCGGCCATTGCCACATGTTTACCCAAAAACCACTGGATGATTGGTTCGCCAAGCTTTCCCCGTACATTCACCATTTACATCTGCACGACAATCACGGGCAATGCGACGAGCATCTGCCGATCGGTGCGGGACATATTGATTTTCCGACATTTTTTGCCAACGCAAAAAAACTGCCAAACCACCCCAGCATGACATTAGAATCTCACAGTCTTCCCGAGCTTGAAGACTCTCTGGCGGCAGTCCAGATCTATCTGGATTGAAGCGAAAAGAGAACAGCGAGAAGTGCGGGAAACAGCGATCTCACATATCCCCTCATGACTTCCCCTCTCACCCGCAAAAACACGACATAAACTGCTGGGAAGTTTTGTGCCAGATCCCGTTATTTCCGATTACACCCGACGCAAAAAAGGAACCACACCCGATAAAATGGGCATGGTTCATTTTTTGTGTTTTAAAGGGGCTCTTTATCGCTCACCCAAAAACTCGTTATCCGGCAGCATTATTCTTTGCACCGCCGACCTCCCGGAGTTTTCGTTGTAAGCTTCTTTTCAACCCATCACCGTCGAATCCACTCTCTTATCAATGACTCTCATGCGAGTCTGAGTGCTCTTCAAGTTCTTCCTCCCAACCGGTCCACATCGGGATAAAATGTGCGATCGGCGTATGTCCCAAGGTTGCCAGGTAAACATGAGTGAAGATGAAAGCACAGAGGCAACAGGCGACAAGATAGTGCAGGACAACAAGAACCTTAAGGCCGCCGAACATGATGATCAGGCCACTCAAGGGCTCTATATTGAGCAACAGAAGCCCGGACAGACCAACCAGCGGAACCAGAATAAACATGATGACAAAGTAAGCCGTCTTCTGCAACGGATTAAACTTGTTATCCGGCGTCGGATGATGAGGATTGTCCCCACCCAGGAAGAAGGTAAAAAAGTAGAATATAGACTGTCTCAGCAGTCCATTCTGCAGATCATCTACCGTTGGTACGTAGAGCTTAACCATCGTCCGAGCGACGAAGACGTAGTAGATAAGCCAGATGAAGAAAGAGAACACGACAACGTAACCAGCGGTGTTATGCAGACTGATTACGGAGCTGTAACTGCCGAAAATGGAGAAATATTCAGGGAAGCGTATCTGTGCCCCGGTGGCACAGAGGGTGACGATCCCCAGTGCGTTGAGCCAGTGCCAGATACGAACCGCCGTCGGTTGCAGATAGATCATCTTTTTTTCGGCCATGACTATTCCCCTTTTCCCATTCTATTTTTCCGCGTCAGAAAACGCAGTGTTCCGTGCCCAATCGGCAACAGCGTACCGCCGATAACAATCAGCAGGCCAAGGACATTCAGCCAAGTGCTTCGAGTGGCGCCCATCATGTAGAAATCCGGCGGACCATTCAGCGCCTTGAGAACAGCCCCACTTTCAACTTCAATCCGCTGATAAGTTCCCTCACCGGTCGGCAGTGCCAGGAAGCTGGTCTGCATCCGCTCGGTTCCCGAGGTATGGCAGAAGCTGCAATCCCAACGATTATCCAGGGTTTCAACTGTATGCGAAACATCGGCCGGTGTCAGAGTCGCTTGCAGACGCATCGACCTGTAGGCCGAGTTGAAATTGAAAGTGCTCAGTTCGTTCAAAGAAATCTTATTATCGTTATCCAGATCGATCAAACTTTTTACATCCCCCTGCTTCGCCAGAGCGACCAGATCCTGATACGTGGAGAGTTCAAAGTCACCCATAACCGCCTTGCTCTCTCGCTGCGTCATATAGAGAACGATAACGTAGTCTTCTGAATCGGTATGACAAGAGATGCAGGGAAGCTTGGCAATATGCCGATCAGCTTGGGTCAACCATTCACTGTGACTAGAGACAACGTCGTCTGTTTCATGACAACTAGCGCACTGCTGATTGAGGTCGTAGCCGGACACCTCATTTAAGCCGCGAACCTGGTGTGGATTATGACAATCTCCGCAAGCGGCATATTCAACATGGGCAGTTTTCGCATACTGTTCACCAATCTCGTCATGGCAATCGAGGCAGGCAGCCTTGCTGACCTCTAAGCCATCATCCGGATGTTCATCCGTGACCGATTCGTGACAGGCGGAGCAACCGAGTTCTGCGTGGGCCGTAACATCAAAAACTGCGGCATTGATAAAAAGCTCTTCACCAACACTTTCAATATCCTCATGAC
>JADFVC010000234.1 GCA_015222355.1 Chloroflexota bacterium
ACAAGTTAGTGGAGTGAAGTAGATAACCAGATATTTCTATTACCTGAAGCTCCATATTTTCGGTGGGCGGTGCATAGTACCAGAGCATAGCTTTGTTGAGACTAAAATCGCACAGGCCCGCTTGACGCAACGCTTCGCGCTGCTGCGGAAGCATTGATTTGCCAGTGGTGGTTCGCGTCTTTTCGGTTTTCATTGAACCTGCGGTGGGTCGCAACGGCTGATACCCTTTTGCGTCTGACGGGACGTGACCTGCCGGTTGTCAGGTGTTCGATTCTGCTGAATAGTTACGGAATTCGTCACTATTCTCCAAAAACAACAAGGCGGAAAGATCCACCTGTTCCCCCCGCTTGACTGTTAACAGGCAGTTTTTTCCAGCGGCAGTTGGATGCTGAATTTACTCCCTTGCCCTGGCTCTGATGCAACCTCTATCGTCCCCTGGTGATATTCGGTAATGATGAAATAAGAGATCGACATCCCCAGCCCCGTCCCCTTTCCAACAACTTTGGTCGTATAAAAAGGCTCAAAAATACGCTCTCTGACCTCCGGACTCATACCCGGCCCATTATCTTCGATCTCAAGCAACACCGTCTTATCCATGCGGCGGATTGTCAGACGGATACACGGATTGACCCGCGGTTCCCCCATGCTGTAAAGCGCCTGTGCAGAATTTTTCAAGACATTGAAGACAACCTGTTGAATCAGCGATCCTTCACAGCACACGGTCGGCAGATCTTCCGCGTAATTCCTTTCAACACAAATCTGACGGAAATCGTAACCATGACTTAGGTCGTAATCACTCTCCAGCAATTCCACCGTGGTATCGACCAGAGTCGGCAGATTATACAGCTCGAAACTGGAGCCTTCCACCCCTGAACCCGTGCGACTGAAAGCAAGTAAGTTTTTGACAATCTGCGCCGCCTGGATCGCCGAGGAACGAATCCCCTCCAGCATCCGGAATATCCCTCGCTCTTGCAGGTAAGCATGGATCGTCTCGACATCTGTTCCGACCTGCTTCGCCACCTTGATATTAGGCGGCAGCTCGGTTCGGAAACGATTATCGACAACCTGGATACTCTGCAGAATACCCGCCAGCGGATTATTGATTTCATGAGCAATCCCGGCGGCCAAGCCACCAACCGACATCATTTTTTCCGATTGCGCGATGGTCTTTTCGATGCGAATTCGATCGGTGACATCCTCAATACGCAAGACCGCTCCCGGCGATATGGCGTCGTTCAACGGGTTGGCACTCAACTCGAAGGTGCGCGGCAAACCCTCTCTCTCGACTCTCAAGCGCTTGACCTGCAAGGGTTGCCCGGCATCAACAGCCTGCTGTAATCGCTCCGGATCGTATGGCAACCAGGACAGAACCTCAGCCAATGACTTGCCTATGATCAGATTTTCGGTTGCACAATACTTTTCGGCTTGCAAGTTCCAGAGCATCAGCTGACACTTTTGATCAATCGCCATCAGCACCGGTGGTAGTGAATCGATCACGTTACGCAGCAACAGTTGCAATTGCCGCAGTTCCTGGTCACGGGCGGCAATGGTCCCGGCCATACGATTGAAGGCCAGTGCCAGATCCTGAATTTCCCCGACCCCTCCCTGCGGCGCTTCAACTATTTTTTCACCCCGTTCAAGAGCACTGACTGCCAGAGACAGCCCGCCCAGAGGACGAACCATCCGCCGGTGGCCGAAAAACCAGATCAGCAGAATCGACAGGCCGAAACCGCCAACCACCAGCGACACCATCATTTTTTTCCGCTGAACAATATTCCTGAGAGCCGCCTCCCGCAACTGTTCGACCTGTTCCGTCGAGCGGTTGACGATCACCGTGGTCATCAAGCGAAATTGTGCACTGAGCTGATTGCTGCTATCCAGTAAGGTCTCTATCGCGGCCTCAGTATCAAGCAGATCTTGCTGCTGCTCAAAAAGAGATGTCGGGCCCCAGCCGACACTCGACAACATCTCATGGTAGCAGGCAAGATCGCTCCCGACAGCTTTATGTTGCAAGCGCCGGGCGATCACAGCAAATTTTTCCACCAGTTTCTGGAACACCCGTTTTGCCACATCAAGATCGCTTTGTGACCGGAAGAGATTCAGTGAATGCACCGTTCGTTCGGCATTACGAATCATGTTGATGGCATCGAGATAGAACCCTTCCTCCTCAAGATGCTTTTTCTGGTGAACCTGTCCCAGGCGTTGCCGCATCTGCACAGTAATCTGCAAGGCGGCCTGTTCTCCGGCGGCCCGAAACGCTTTTTTTCGCTCAAGTATCCTTTTCTGCTGGTCAAAATTTTTCAGCACTTTCTGATTTAACTGCACCAGTTTCTGATCAATCTGCATATGGAGCTGCTGGAGCAGGGCCATTTGTCCGGGTTCCGTCAAGCTGACCTCGGCATCAAGCAGATTTTTCCGTACCCGGCTAGAGGCGATATCAACAAAATTCCGGAGGCTCCGCAGTTCATCCGCCGTTGTTGCCATCGCCATTTTACTGGCGACTGTCGCCAAACTGTTGTTGGCCATAACCAGGTTGCGCGAACGAACCACCCGCGGCATGACATCCGATGACATGATTTTCAGATCCAATGCCAACTGATCATAGAGAAGCCAGGCAGCCACACTGGTCAACAGGGTCAGTCCGAGAATGGCACCGAAAGCCAATGACAAACCGGCACTAATGGTCAGGCGCCGGCGACCCGGATATTTTTCTGGTGATTTTTCGATTAAGGCCATAAAATCAATCTGTTAGGTAGTTTCCATCCGGAGGTTCCGAAGGGGTACGGTGAAACCTTACCCCGGCGCAGACTCGCGCGGCCTGGGCAACGGTCGCAAGCCCCTCTTGATAGCTGTCGGGGT
>JADFVC010000028.1 GCA_015222355.1 Chloroflexota bacterium
AGTGAATTCTTTTATACTGGCATAGCTCTTGACCAGATAGCCGCGATCCTCCAGAATATCTGTCAGTAACTGTCGGCACAAGGCAACATCGTCAATCACAACAGCTTTGAATGCTTGCGGCATAATTTCCTCCCGGTTCAGTTCAATGCAGATGAAGTCCCGAACAGTGAGTAGATTACGCCTGACATCTGACTGAAATCTGAAAAAACACATCCTTTCTTGTAATTTATACCATTTATCTACGGCAGATCAGTGTCACGCCAACCAACAGAAGCACCACTCCCAGCAGCCGTTTGAAATCAACCGGAATGCTACGCATCCCGAATAGCCCGTAATGATCCATCACCAGCCCGGCAACCAACTGTGAAACGATAGTCAACGCCAACACTGCCGTTGTTCCGATACGCGGCACACCGACAATCGTCATGGTCACAAAAAAGGCTCCGAACAGACCGCCACTCAGCTGCCACCAGTCAGCCTCGGTGGCCCGTCGAAGACTGCCTTGACTGGCCATAAGGGACAAAAACAGCAGCACCAGGGTTCCCACAGCGAAGGAAATTGTCGCGGCCTGGAGATAACCGGTCTTCTCCGCCAAACGGGCGTTGATCGATGGCTGGACGGCAACAGCAGCCCCGCCTGCGACCATCAAAACAATCAATAACAGGTTAGACATTATCGCTCTTCTCCATCTGTCCCTGACAAATGAGGCAAAAGGGGCTTTCCGGACGAGCTTTCAACCTTGGGTAGCCGATCGGTTCTTCACAATTTCGGCATTCACCATAGCGCTGTAACTTCATCCCTTGCAGGGCTGCCTCAATTCCCCGCAAACGTTGCTGGTGAGCAGCTCGGTTGGCTTTGGCCATTGCTTGCTGCTGTAATGCATCCATTCGAGATAAGCGGCCAATCGGTTGATCTAAAGCTACCGCCTTACTGCTGTCCCGCGAATCAACCAACAAGCGTTGCAACTCTTTTTGCAGCGCCAATAAATCTGCGTGAAGTTCCTGCAGTTGCTGTTCAGTCAACTCTTCCATCAAGCAGTCCGCCGCCGGACAAGTTTGGAAACGCTTTTAAATACTTCGCCGCTAGCGACCCCGACCAGTTGAAAAAGCGCCATTTCCGTCGTTGTCAATACGGCCCCCATCCGGGGTGCCATAGTGATGGTCGTCAGGTAATCAGATTTAAAGCGTGAACAGATGGCGTCACGAACCAGGTGGACAATATAACCCCGGTCGAGCAGATCAATCATTGTCTGATAGACACAAACATGTGCTTCCATGCCGACCAACACCACCTGCTTGGCACCGGTTTTCTCCAACACACTGATAAAGTTCGGCTCACCGACACAACTGAACGAAATTTTTTCAACACATTGCTGCTCCGTTGCCGTAGCTAACTCTTCGATGGTATGACCTAACCCACGTGGGTACTGCTCTGTTGCAATCACCGGCAGTTGCATTGCAGCAAAAGTTTCCAGAAGCATATTTACGTGACTGACAACTTGACCGCAGATGCGCTCATCCATCGCCGGAACCAGCTTTTCCTGGATATCAATGACAACTAATGCCGTTTTTGTCCGATCGAGCCAAAACTTCTCTTTTATCTCTGCCATAGCACTCTCCTTTAGAATGAATACTGACTCAGTTTAAGGGTTCGTCCTTGAACTTGGCACGCCTACACCCCCTCGTATCGACAAGGTGCAAAAACCCCCTGCAGACGCCATCTCAAGGTTTTTTGCGAATCCATCAAGATTGGTTTGTACGATAGACTTTTAGACCCAGTTTTTATAATAATTCAAGAAGTTTTTCTGGCGACACCGCGAATCGTTCGTTTGATAATGGTCGGAGCGGGGCTCATATCGTCTTCAGTCAGCCGCTCGATCTGTAGACCGGCCGCTTCGATTGCCCCGGCGGTATCGCGGGTCAGGCGACAGTTGCCGCTGCAACAGGACCAGAAGGGTTCACAACGTTTTTGCCAGCGGACAGTGTCGGGATCCCGGGCGATGACATGTTCCAGAAACAGCAATTGTCCACCAGGCCGAAGAAGCCTGTAAAGTTCTTTCAGGGTTTGTTGTTGATCGTTGACCGAGCAGAGCACCAGAGTGCTGACGATGGTATCGACGGACCGGTCGGGTAGCTCAATTTGTTCCGCACTCCAGGCTGCGATACGGGGGGGATACTGCTGCTCTGTCGATAGTTTTTTCTGTAACTTCAGCCGCATATGCCTGTCCGGCTCACTCAGCGTCAGGCGCTTCAAATGGGCCGGGTAGTGGGGCAGGTTGACCCCGGTTCCAGCTCCAATCTCCAGCAGTTCGCCAGTCGCCCGCAGCAGGAGTTCGCTGCGCCATTTTTGCAGGCAGCGCTGTTCGGTTTTATACATGGCCAGATCATAGCCTTTAGCCAGCAACCAGGAATAAACACCCATATCTCGATGATCCGCTGTTTCCGGTTAAAGTTCCAGGTGGCGCTCAACAAAATTTTCGACATCGTCCAGTTGATGACGTAGTTCGAGAATCCGGTTGTTGTCCTCGATGATTTCGTTTTCAGTGCGGGCCAGGCGCTGCTGGAGCCGTTTCAGCTGCTGTTGAGCATCCTCTTTGCTGAACCCTCCCTGGGGGCGGGCGGTGCTGTCTTCGTCCTCAAGTTGTTCCAGGCGTTGTTCCCATTGCCGGATAATGTCTTCCAGGTGGGTTTTGCCGCTCTCGGTTCGTCGCAGGTCCCGTTCCAGCATCTCAATGCGCCGGGAGCGAAAATTCAGGTAGGCGACGGCGATGTCGAGTTTCCGTAGTACCGCGTCCTGGTTCTTTTTTTGCCCCTGCTCATAGAAGAGCTGGGTCAGCCGATCGACAGAAGTTGACAGGTTGCGGATTTCCAGGGCGATAATTTCAGCCGTGCCCCGGTCGTCAGCCGATGACTGAAACGGCAGGAAAACACAGCAAGTCAGTAGAAATAGATATTTGTATATGTTGTACATGTGTTCCCTCCGGTATGCTTTTGATTCTGTTTACAAATAACCTCAGAAAAGCATCATCCCTGCCGTCTGGTGAGAAGTCAAGAGCGGCCCTTGCCTGTGAATGTCCCGTGCGGTTAGTCGTGTCAATGAATTCTGAGATATTTTACTGCTGCCAAGGCGGCGCCAATGCAGGCCTGACCGTGCGTTAAGTCAAGTTGGAACTGGCTGTAGACCGCTTGCCAGTCAGGAACGGCAGATGTATAGTCGCGGCATGAATGCACTGGAACTCAGTCACTTGCAGAAATCTTTTGCCGGGGTGCCTGCTGTTAGGGGGATCAGTTTGTCCATCCGCCAGGGGGAAATCTTTGCTTTGCTCGGTCCCAACGGAGCGGGAAAAAGTACCACTATCAACATGATTGTCGGGGTGACGCGGATCGATTCCGGCACTATCCGGGCCTTTGGCTACGATAATCAGCGTGATTACCGCATGACCCGCAGAATGCTTGGGGTGGTACACCAGGAGGTTGTCATCGATAACTTTTTTACCGTCGATCAGGCGCTCAAGCTGCATGCCGGGTATTACGGGGTGAAGGATGATCCGGTCTGGCGACAGCTGTTGATTGATCGCTTGGGTTTGCGGCCGCACCTGGGAAAAGTGATGTTGAAACTTTCCGGTGGCCTCAAGCGCCGGTTCATGATTGCCAAGGCGATGATTCATAAGCCGCAGCTGCTGATCCTTGATGAGCCGACCGCCGGTGTCGATGTCGAATTGCGCCACGGACTCTGGGATTTTGTCCGCGAAATCAACCGGCAGGGGACGACCATTCTTTTGACCACTCATTACCTGGAAGAAGCAGAGCAGATGTGTGATCGGATCGCGATCATGAATCATGGTGAACTGATCGCTATGGAGGAGACTCGCGAACTGGTGCGGCGTCTGTCGACTCGCCGGTTACGGCTCTGGCTGGAAAGCCCTTTGGAGGAAATACCGGCCGCATTGACTGCTTACCGGCCAAAATTAAAAGCAGATGGCCGTGAGCTGCTGCTCTGCTTGCCGACTGGTGAAGGTGCCGGAATTCTGCTGCAACAACTCTGTGAACTGGGCCTGAAAGTGCGGGATATTGAGACCGATCAGAGTGGCCTGGAAGAAGTTTTCTTGCAGCTGACCGGGATGAAGGGGAACAAAGATGTCCACTGATCAGGGTCCTCGGTATTATTCCTGGTTGCCCTTTGTGACCCTGCTGCGCAAAGAAATTTTGCGTTTCTGGCGAGTGGCTTCGCAGACCCTGTTGCCACCGATCATTACCGCCCTGCTTTACTTATTTGTTTTTGGTGCCACCCTCGGGGAACGGCTCAGTGTCCTGGAGGGGTTCAGCTATGCCCAGTTCGTCATCCCCGGATTGATTCTGATGGGGGTGATCAACAACTCTTTTGCCAATACCTCATCGTCACTGTTTATGTCACGCTACCTGGGGGGGATTGTCGACCTGTTGGTGACTCCGGTCAGCCCGCCGCAGTTTATCATGGCTTATACCTTGGCAGCCATGTTGCGCGGGATGCTGATCGG